>JAHEAK010000847.1 GCA_024642805.1 Kofleriaceae bacterium
AGGCTACGCTCTGCTCTAACACCTGCCCCGGGTCGCGTGCCTCCCTGCGCAACGCACCGCCCCGAGCGAATTCGAGCAGGTCGCTCACCAGGTCTTCCAGACGAACAGCCTCGGTGACCACCCGCTGGGCCTTGGCCATGACCTTGCTCTCAGGAGCAGCATCCTTGCCGACCATGCTCTCCAAGAGCTGAGCATTGCCCTTGAGCGAGGCCAGCGGATTGCGAATCTCGTGGGCCAGGACCGCCGACATCTGCCCCAGGGCTTTGAGTCGACGGTCCTCTTGCTCACGTCGATGCTCGCGATCTTGTCGCGCGAAGAGACGCCCCATGTAGGCCGCTAGAAGCAGCAGGAACACCGAGGCAGTGCTGCCAATGGCCAGGCTTCGGCGCGAGGAGGCGCGCAATGCTCGCGCTTCGGTCGGCACGAACTCGGCGTAGATGGGCGGCGGATTGCCAAGGGCATTGCGCCGGGCTCGAGCACGTCCTCCACGTGCTCGCAAGAAGAGTCGCTCGACCTCGGCGCTGTCGACGCGCTCGCCACGGCGTGTCTTGGCAATGCCCTCGAGCAGACCCGCACCAGCGAGCGAGGGCGTTCCCGCCTCTAGCGCGGGCACACCTCTATCGACGAGCGCGACATAGCGCAAGCCTTGCTCTTGGTAGGCGGCGAGCAGCTCCTTGAGTTCCTCCTCGGTGGCATCGCTGCCAAGAACGGCAAACTCCGCACGCAGGTCCGCTTGCAGCGCCGCTGACTGCCCGCGGGTGAGTGCCTCGGAAGCATCGCGCACGCCCCGATAGCTCAACCACAAGCTCACCACCAAGGAAGCAGCGGTGATCACCATGGCGACCAGGAACAACCACCGACTCCACCCTGCTTTGCCGCGCGCTTTCACCTAGGGCCATTGTTGCATCAGCGGCCAGGCCTGGCCCCGCTCGCGCATGAGCTCGCGGGCTCGTGAATGGACCAGTGACCTGGATGTTTGCTTAATACTTTCATATGGTTAACTGCCTAGCTGAGGAATGCTTCTTTTATTCCTAATAAAGCCGACGCTGGCCCGTTAGACAGCTGACGGGCAGCGTGCTCGCCACTTTCATGGCCAACCCCAACTCCACCTGGATCCTGCAAGCGCTCGATCGTCACGAAGCGGCCCTTCTGCGTTATTGCACGCGGCTGCTCTCTGATCCTGACGCGGCACGCGACGTCGTGCAAGAGGCATTCTTGGAGCTGTGTAAGGCCAAGCGCAGTCAGGTAGAAGAACACCTAGCCCCATGGCTGTTTCGCGTTTGTCGAAATCGGGTGCTCGACCTGCGCCGCAAGGAGAAGCGGATGCAAGCACTAAGCGAGGAACAAGGCAACGCGATCGAGAGTACGCAGCCAAGTCCACAGACCATCATCGAACAACAGCAAGGCGCCGCCACCCTCCTGGGTATGGTCAAGGAGCTGCCCGACAATCAGCAGGAAGTCGTCTACCTGCGCTTTCACGCTGGTCTGTCTTACAAAGAAATCGCCGAGGTCACCGGCCACAGCGTGTCCAACGTCGGCGTGTTGATTCACACAGCCGTGCGCAGCATTCGCGATCGTCTGAACCCTGGCAGTCACACTGCCAACGCTCTGGAGGGCGCCTTATGAAATTCGATAGCGAAGACCCACGTCTCACGTCTTACCTGCTTGGCGAACTCGACGAGGCCGAGAACGAGGAAGTCGCCGCACTGCTCGCCTCGGATGCCGAGGCTCGTGAGTTCGTCGACTCCATGCGCCTGACCACCGAAGCACTTCGTCACGAGCTGGCTGCGGAAGCACCGCAGGAGCTCGATGAGATGCGCCGCGCGCGCATCGTCAAAGCGGCAGGCCAGACCAGCCAACCACGCTGGGTCCTGGCCGGCACGGGTCTGGCGGCCGCTGCTGCCCTGGTCATCTACCTTTCCGTGGGCTCTAGCCTCAAGCGCGCTGACGAGCAGCTCACGACAAGCAAGAGCCCGCGTGCACAGCTTGCGCAGGGCAGCGCCGAGTCCACGCGCGACAACGCGGAGCAGCCGGTCGACGTCTCGAGCAAGCTGACCACCAGCGACCCGGAAAGCGGCAATTCGCGCGCCGACGATTCTCTCCGTCGCAATAGCGAGCTCGCTGCCGCCGATCTCGACAGTGCCATTGCCGCGACGCCGCCCGTCGATGGTGTCAACTACGATCCCGCCCGCCCCTATGCGGAGACGAAAGGCGTTGCTGGCAAAGGCGATTTCTCAGGCGTCACCGGCACCTATGGCACGGGCACCGGTGGTGGCGGTCACGCCCTGAGCGGTCCGA
>JAHEAK010000204.1:0-2369 GCA_024642805.1 Kofleriaceae bacterium
TCTTTGGCTTCCTTGTCGCGCTTGTCCTTATCAGCCTTGTCTTTGGCTTCCTTGTCGGCCTTGTCTTTGGCTTCCTTGTCGGCCTTCTCCTTCGCCTTGCGCTCCCACTCGGCTTTCTCTTGCTCCTTCTTGAGCTTCTCGGCTAGCTCCTTCTCGGCCTTATCGCGCTCACGTTTTTCATTTTCCCGCGCCACGCGATCGCGCTCTTCCTGCTCTTTGCGCTCCTTCTCGGCCTTGTCGCGGGCCTCCGCCTCCTGCTGGCGACGGGCATACTCTTCATCACGGGCCCGCTTGGCGGCGGCTAGCTCGTCCAGACGCTTTTGCCGGGCAGCATCCAGCTCGCCCTTCTTGCGCTCCGCCTCGATGCGTTTGCGCTCGCGCTCTTCTTCGGCGGCAATCTTGCGATATTCACGGTCGCGACGCTGGGCTTCGAGTTGTTCCGCACGCTCCCTCTCACGCCGCTCGGCTTCGGCTCGACGATAGTCCTCGGCGGCCTGCGCAGCTCGGGCTCGCTCGATTCGAATACGCTCCTGTTCGGCGCGCAAGCGAGCTATCTCGGCATCACGAGCTTGTCGCTGGCGCGCATATTCGGCTTGCCGATCGCGCTCCGCCTGCTCTTCTGGTGAAATCTGTGGCGGTGGCGGAGGCTGCGTGCGCGGTGGTGGCGCCTGGGTGCGCGGTGGTGGAGCTTGTGGCTGTTGCGGCGGTGGAACCGGCTGCACGTAGCAGGCGCTGCCACCCAAAAGAGAGGAAAGAACGATGGCGATCACTACATTACGGTGCATAGGTCCCTCATATCACTCTGCATACTAGCCGAGCCGCAACGGACTAGACGTGCGGGCAGAGGCGGAATTCACCTCCGCCCAGCCCAGGAGCAGCGAGATCGCCTTCTACACACCAGCCAGAGGCCCAACCCTCGTAGGCCAAGGTGCGCCCAGGTCTGTGGCTATCGGCCTTCGCCCACCACTTGCGAAGCCTTCGCGTTCGGCCAGGCCTTCCAATCCGCAGCAAGTCCCAGCTCGAGCGCGAAGAGTTTCTCCCAAGCTGGAAAGATCCGATCGTAGCTCTTCATGAGTCGGCCCATGTGCTTGTACTTCCGCTCCTCCCAGTCTTTGTCCTTCCGGTAGGCTGGCCAGATCAGAATATCCCCACACTCAAAACAAACATTGATCGAGCCGACCGGAACTTCGCCAGCAAAGAAGACGATGCCATGCCTGGGAAATGCGCACTTCGAAACCTCCATGCCACCTTCGGTCTCCGATAGTAGGCGCAGCGCCTCTTTCGATTGCCGGGCCGTGAGCGTCGGCCCCTTTACTCGCTCGCGATGCCAACCCTGGCTTTCACTGTAGATACGCAATTGCATGCCCGGCCCGGGCGCGTGCGCGTTGAATGTGTAGGAGACCGCGCGGTCCCACTTATAGAAGGGCCAAATCTTGCTGCTCGCCAGTCCCTGGGCATCAAAGGGCTGCCCCGGCTCGGCGGCCAACGCGATGCTCGGCGCGCTCGCTAGCTCTGGCTCGAGCTGCTGCGTGTGACTTCCCTCGACTTGCCCAGCCAGCTCGTCCTCAATCGGCTTGGGCCCAACTTCCTCTGGCTCAGAACCAGCCGCTGCCTCCGCGGTCTCTGGCACGGCTTGGCCTGGCTTCTCGGGTGGCGGCGCCGCCTTCGTACAAGAAAGGGACACTCCACTGAGCAATGCACCCAGCACCAGCGACGACCAGATTGCTTTCGCGCTCATGAAGGCAGCGTAGCAAAGCCCCGAGCGAGGGGATGTAGAGCAACGAGAAATCCGCGACACAGGCTAGATTCGCGACGAGCTCGTTGGCCCTACCGGCGGTACATCCTCTCCTTGCTCAGTCCAGACCGTGCTCATCGATTTCGTCGTGCTCGTCGTCATCGCCACTGTACTTGATGTCGATCTTCACTCGCCCGCGGCCGCCAAAGCTAGCGTGCTTGCCGCGCCCTTCCTGCCAACGGCACCGAGATTGATTTCCGCAGCCGCCAAGACACATCAGCCCGACCAGAAAGCCGAAGTCGTACCAGGGGCCATTGTTGGCTCTCTCATAAATCTCGACAGTGCTGCTGAAGAGACTGATGACGAAGGTGATGGGTACGATCAATCCATGCCAGAGCCCCTGCCAAAAGCCGGCCGGGTCCTGCGCGCTGAAGCGAGGGTCGCCGGCTGCACAGGCGACCAGAAGCGCGCACAAGAACAAGCTCCCCATCACCTGGGCTCTGTTGTTTGCTTGCCGCATGCCGGCAGGGACAGCAACATGCGTGCCTCGCAGCGAACCCATCTCTGACCGCCATCCAACGTGAAAGTCTCGTGCGGAGATGCCGAGCATGGGAGCTCGGATCGACGGCCCGCG
>JAHEAK010000204.1:2379-8340 GCA_024642805.1 Kofleriaceae bacterium
GCCATGTGTTTTTTTCACGTCGCAATTGCACACGAGGCCCCCTGGGTGTTTTCGTGCCGGTCGAGTACGCTGGAGGCATGACAAGTTTCCACGATTTCGAAATGTCATCCATCACGGGCGAGCTCGTGAATTTCTCTACCTATCGCGGCAAGGTATGCCTGCTGGTCAACGTCGCCAGTTTTTGAGGCTCCACGCCACAGTACGCAGGTCTGCGTACCCTCTTCGAGAACAACAAGCAGCGCGGCCTGGTGGTCATGGGCTTCCCGTGCAATCAGTTCGGTGCGCAAGAGCCAAAGAGCAACGCCGAGATCCTCGAGTTCGTCACCAGCAAGTACGACGTTAGCTTTCCCATGTTCGCCAAGATTGAGGTCAACGGCGAAGGAGCAGCTCCGCTCTATACCTTCCTGCAAGAAGCCCAGCCAAACGCCGATGGCAGCAAGCCACTGAAATGGAACTTCGAGAAGTTCTTAGTCGATCGAGAAGGCGTCGTGCAGAAGCGCTACGGCACCAAAGTGACGCCTGAGGAAATCGCCGCCGACATCGCGCACTACCTCAGCGTCTAAGCACTCGCCCTGAGGCGGCGCCTGCAGGCTCGTATGGGCCGGCTCAGCGCCCGCGCCGGGGCCGAGCACAGCGCCCAAGGAGCTGCATCTGCTGGCCACAGCCACCAGGTGCGGCCAGGTTGGTCAGACGCATTTCATGGACCAGCCATTTTCGTCCCGCCCCGGGGCCAGGGGCGATCGTCGCCTGCCAGCGCGCTCGACGACTCGCGCTTGCATTGAGGCGCAAGTCAGGGCCACTGTCTCGCACGCCCAGAGTTTGATCAGAGTTTGCCCAGAGTTTGATCAGGGGTTGGCATGGCGAGGACGACGAAGATGAAGACGCGCACCACTTTCTCGATTGCTTGTTTGATCATGCTGGCGGCTTGCTCGTCAGACCCATCGCAAGATGCGAGCGCGCGCGACGCCGGACTCGTCGACGCTGAGACTTCTGTTCCTCCCTCTGATGCCGCGCCTGCCCCTGCCGACGCCGCCGTCGACGATGCCAGCCCAGCCGAGATGACCGTGCTCGATTGCATGAAGCTGGCCTTCCCTGGAGTCACCGAGAGTGAGATTGACTACGATCAATTTCATCCGATCATGGGCAATCACTGCGCCGGTACCAACCACCAGGACATAAGCGCGGTCGAGCGAGTGGTCTTCCTGGGAGACTCCGTCACCGTCGGCACGCCACCGACCCTACCTGGCGCCACCTATCGCGGCATCCTCGCCGACAGGCTAGCCACGCGCTTTGGTCTCACACCGCCCTCCTCGCTGTGGAAGACCGCTAACCCTGTTAGCGGCCAGGCCGTCGTATCCAGCTCGGGCGATTTCGCGGTCTGCGCCAAGTGGGGCGCGCGCACCGACGACCTGCTGCTCGACAACCACCAAATCGAAGATTGCATCCCGCTCGCCCAGCGCGACAAGCGCACCCTGGTCATCATGACCATGGGCGGCAATGACATCGCATCGATCACGCAGGACGGCAGCGGCGAGTTGACGGTTGCCGAGCTTTGGATCGAAACCCAGAACTTCGTGCAGCGCATGCGTGAGGCCGCCGAATGGTTTCGCGAGCCTGGTCGCTTTCCAAACGGCGTCTTTCTGGTCTTTGCCAACATGTATGAGTACACCGACGCCACGGGCGACGTGGATTCCTGCGCGGCCGTTGGCGCCGCCGGCTACGAGGCCTGGGACGATCCGCAGGCCTTGCGCGACATGGTCATCTGGGCCAACGAGCAGTACATGTCCATCGCCGTCGAAACCGGCACCGATATGGTACTCATGCTTGAGCAGTTCTGCGGCCACGGCTATCACAATGACGACCCAGCCTCTATTTGCTACCGCGGACCAGATTCGCCGCGATGGCTCGATGCCACCTGCATTCACCCCAATCCAGCTGGTCATGAAGCCCTGGCAGGCTTCTTCGAAGATGTCGTAGCCGAGTAGCCGAGAGGCTCACGACGCGTGCGCCGAAATGGCATAGGCGGCAAGCTAGCGCCCGGGGCATCGCCAACGTTGCGGGGCAATTTACCCACCCGAGCGACATCAACTGCCACTTACTTTGTTTTTGTCCTGGATGTACAATGCATGTACGGACAGCGCCCGCGCCGCAGCTGACCCGACACCCTGGAGGGTGACGCACTGCTAGACGTACTCATCAACCGTTTCGTTCCCTCGGATGCGAAGCTCGCGCCCGACACGACACGACGCATTCGACTCCAGGTCTACTGCGCCCTTGGATTGGCACTGATCGCCCTGCCATTGGCGGTGCTCAATTACCTCATGGAGGGCTATTTCAGTCCTACTGTCATCGCCTTCACCATTGGCATTCCGCTCATGGCGCTCAACGGCGTATTGCTGCGCAGAGGCCTCTCGCCCGACACGGTGGGCATCATCATCGTTGTCGAACTGATGACCTGCCTGACGATCATGAGCTACTACAATGGCGGCATCAATTCTGCGTCGATTATCTGGATGCTACCGCTTCCCCTGATGGGTCAGTTTTTGTTGGGCCCGCGTTTTGGAGTCGTGTGTGCGCTAGTGACCGTTGGCGAAGTGCTTGGCTTCTACATCCTGGATAAGCAGGGCATTGCGATGCCTACTACCCTATCCACGAGCGAGACCCTACAGTTTCACGTGCTCGGTGCGTGCACCTCCGTCCTCTTCATAGCCGGCTTTGGTTGGTACTTCGACAAGGAGCGACGACATGCAGACACGCTGACACGCGGCAGTGAGGAACGACTCCGCATGGTCGTTGCCAACGCCGAGGTCACGCTCTTCTCCACCGATCGCAATGGCACGATCACCCTCTTCGCAGGCAAAGAGCCAGCCGCACTTCATTCCTCGATCTTCGAGTTCTTTCCCTCGTCGGAGGCGGGGCTCATTCACGAAGCCCTGAACGGAACGAGCTGCAAGTTCAGCGTCGACATCGGAGACCGTAGTCTGGAGGCATGGTTGGCTCCGACCACAGACAACTCGGGCGCTCCTAACGGGGCCACTTGCCTGGTCGTCGACGCCACGCATCGCAAGGCTATGGAGGCGCAAATCCTTCAGTCCGAACGCATGGCTTCCCTCGGCACCCTGGCCGCCGCTGTTGGCCATGAAATCAACAACCCGCTCGCGTACATCCTCAGCAACATGGAGTTCGTCTTAAACGAACTCACGCATCCCGTAGCGATGGATCTGCCCGCGCTGCGATCCGCACTGGTCGATGCCCAGGAGGGAGCGCAACAGATTCGACGCATCGTCGGTGAGCTGCGGGTCTTCACTCGTCCCGACCAGACCGGCGAGCGACGCGACCTGGGCGCAGTCGACGTTCGAGGCGTCCTCAACTCGGCGATTGCGGTTGCCGCACACGAAATGCACCATCGGGCTGTTCTGGTAACGGATTTTGCGGATACCCCTCCTGTCATTGGATCGGCAGGCCCGCTCGGGCAGGTCTTCCTAAACATCTTGATCAACGCCGCGCAGGCCATCGCCCCTGGTGCGCATCTCGAAAACGAGATCCGCATCACGACGCGCCACGATGCGCGCGGCGTGGTCATCGAGATTTCCGACACAGGCATTGGCATCGATCCCGAACACCTGTCTCGCATCTACGACCCCTTCTACACCACCAAGCCTGCGGTCGGCACCGGGCTCGGATTATCGACATCCCATCGCATCATTGAATCCTTAAACGGTCGCATCGAGGTGGAGTCCCGCCCGAATGTTGGAAGCTGTTTCCGAGTCTTGCTGCCCCTTGCAGACGCTCAGGCAGTTAGCGCGATGCAGGCAGCGAGCGAAGCCACACCGAGTGCCAATGTCGCGCCCCCCAAGCCAGACACCATGCCGTCCATTCTGGTCGTCGACGATGTTCCAGCCCTGCTGAAGAGCATCTCGCGCATGCTGCGTGCGTACGAGGTGACCACGGCGACGTCGGGCCGCCAAGCTCTCAAACTCTTGAGCGAGAAGCACTTCGATGTCATCTTGTGCGACCTCATGATGCCCGACCAAACCGGTATCGATGTCTACGAAGGTCTGCGCGCCAGCTCTCCCGGCGATGAGCTTCGCATCATCTTCATGACGGGCGGCGTACATACGGAACAAGCCAAGAGCTTCATGCTCGGTGTGGTCAACACCCGCCTGGACAAACCCTTCTCGCCTGCCGAGCTGCGCGACGCTGTTGCTCAGCGCCTAGCGGCCGCCGCTACCGTGAACGACGCCAGCACGATCAGCGGCTAAGCTCCAGGCGTGCCGACGGCCCCTCTGCCAACACAGGCAGTGGCGGCTGCGTCGACGCTCTTACTTTCGCGCGGTGATCGCGCCGCACTCGATGAGCTGCTCGAAGAACTCGATGAGCGTTGTCTCGAGCGGGCGATAGCTCAGCCCTAGCTCCCGCTTGCCCTTGCTGTTGTCACAGCGCCAGGGAAGACCGGCGTTGAGCCGAATGATCTTGCGAGTAACGGTCTTGTTGACCATTGGGCCAACCAGCCACATGAGCCACTTGGGCATCTTGCGCCTTGGCAGTGGAAAGCTGTCGCCAAACTTGGCGCGCAGTGGCTCGGCAAGATCGGCAAGATCCGAGTCGTATCCCGAGACGATGTAGCGACCCTTTGCCTCGGGCACAAACGCCGCCTTCATGTGAGCCTCGGCGACGTCGCGCACATCGACGACTCCAAATCCCCAGCGAGGCACGCCTGCCTTCAAGGTGCCATCGCCGTACTGCTTCATGATGACGAAGCTCTCCGACCCGATGTTCGGCGAGGTACCAGGGCCAAGCACCAACGAGGGATTGATCGTGACCAGCTGCCAGCGCTCTTGCCCATCGTGGATGCGCCAGGCCTCGTGCTCGGCAAGGGTCTTCGAGTAGAGGTAGGGCTGATGGTCGACCGAGGAGCTCGTGTTCCACATCTCCTCGGTAAACACGCCATTGGGGGTCGCCGCCAGGTCCGCATTGTCGCCGTAGATGGCAGCGCAGCTGCTGGTGAGGACCACGCGCTTAACGCTGGGCGTGCGATTGACCTCTTCCAAGACGTTGCGGGTGCCTGTCTGTGCCGGCTCGATGAGCTCTTTCACCGGATCCGACACGTCGAGTATGAATGGGGACGCGGTGTGAAAGACGATCTCACACCCGGCCATCGCTTCGGCGTAGGCGCCAGGCTCGAGCAAGTCGGCCTTGAAGTAGCGAATGCTGCCAGGCGCGGCCGCTGCCATGGCATCGAGATGAGCAATCTTGTCAGCGTTGCCAGGATCGCGCACCGTCGCATGCACGGTGTGCCCCTCCTCGAGCAAGCGCTTGACCAACCAGCCAGCCACATACCCCGTCGCGCCCGTCACCATAACCGTCGTTGCCATGCTCACCCTTCCCTCGTGCTCGCTCTGGTCGCGATCGAGTGTGTACCTGAAAGGCCAAGCGTAGCCCAGGTGACTGCCCTGAGGCAGACGCCCAGCCCCGTATAGCGTCGGCAGATTTACAGGCGCGTGCAGCTCGACTACATTGCGGTATGGCCATGGACCCAGTCGACCGCTACCTAACGGCCGTCCCAGAGCCCCAGCGCACCACTCTGAACACGGTGCGCCGCGCGTTAGCGGCCATCCTGCCCACTGCCGAGCAGTGCATCTCCTATGGCATGCCGGCCTTCAAAGTGGATGGCACCGCGGTGGCGGGTTTCGCCGCATTCAAGAATCACTGCTCGTACTTCCCCCACAGTGGCCAGGTCTTGCCCGCATTGGCCGGAGTACTCAAGGGCTACGCCTTCGACAAAGGCACCCTGCGTTTCGCGCCCGACACGGCCCTGCCCCCTGGCCTTCTTCGCAAGTTGGTACAAGCGCGCCTCAAGCTCGAATCGGAAAAGCAAAGAGGTGGCAAGGTGCGCGCCTTCTACCCGAGCGGCGTGGTCAAGTCTCGCGGCCAGATCAAAGACGGCAAGATGCACGGCGA
>JAHEAK010000205.1 GCA_024642805.1 Kofleriaceae bacterium
CGGCCGCCAAGAGCATTGGCTTGATAAGTGGATTCGGCGCACGAAGCTACTACCTGGGGCTGGACGCTGCCATAGCCCATGTGGAACTGTTGCAACCCAAATGAGTTCCGCACGAAGCGTGAAGAAAAAGCGAGCCGTTAAACCAGCCAAGGCCGCAGCGCCTGCCAAGTCCGCCAAGACGACAAAGAAAGCCGAGGCAAGCAACGCCACCGTCGAGATGTGTCGCGAGCTGGCTGCCCTGGTCGAAGCGCACACCCTCAGCGAGCTCATCGTCGACACCAAGGATGGCACGCTGACCTTTCGCCGAGGCATGAACACGGTCATGAGTGCCGGTGGCGTCATGCCGACGATGGCCATGCAGCCGCAGATGCACGCGCCCGCTCCGGCGCCTCTGGCCGCCGCGCCCGCCGCCGCCGCGCCTGCCGCCCCGGTCGACGACTCCCTTCACAAAGTGACCTCGCCCTTCGTAGGCACCTTCTACCGCTCGCCAAATCCCGATTCTCCCGCCTACTGCGAAGTGGGTCAGCGCGTCGAAAAAGGCCAGGTTCTCTGCATCGTCGAAGCCATGAAGCTCATGAACGAGATCGAAGCCGACATCGCAGGCACCATCGAAGCGATCGTCGCTGAAAACGCAGAACCGGTTGAATACGGCCAGACCTTGTTCAAGATCAAAGCCTAAGGCGAGGCAGGAGTTCCATGTTCAAGAAGGTCCTGATCGCTAACCGCGGAGAGATTGCGCTTCGAATCATCCGCGCGTTGCGCGAGATGCAGATCAAGTCGGTCGCCGTCTACTCACAGGCGGATGCCAATGCCCTGCACGTCAAGTTCGCTGACCAGGCGGTGTGCATCGGTCCAGCCTCGTCGACGCTCAGCTACCTAAACTTCGCCGCTATTATCAGCGCGGCCGAAGTGACCGCCGCCGATGCCGTCCACCCTGGGTACGGCTTCCTCGCGGAGAACGCCGAGTTCGCGGAGTGCTGCAAGCGCTGTGGCTTGAACTGGATCGGTCCACAGCCCGAGGTCATGCGCCTTATGGGCGACAAGATCCGCGCACGCGCGGCCATGGTCAAAGCCAAGGTGCCCGTGCTGCCTGGCAGTGGCGTGCTGCAGACCGAGGCGGACCTGCACGAAGCGGCAGAGCGCATCGGTTTTCCCGTCATCTTGAAAGCCTCCGCCGGCGGTGGCGGGCGCGGCATGAAGATCGTCGAGGACAAGGGTCGACTGGTGCAAGACTGGGGCACGGGGCGCGCCGAAGCGGCCGCCGCCTTTGGCAACCCCGACATGTACATGGAGCGCTACTGCCGCAAACCTCGCCACATCGAGGTGCAGGTGGTTGGCGACAGTCACGGCAATGCCACCCATCTGGGCGAGCGCGAGTGCTCGGTGCAGCGCCGCCACCAAAAGATCCTCGAAGAGGCTCCAGGAACCGGCCTCAGCGACGAGCTGCGCGCCAGCTTCCACAAAGCCGCCACCGACGCCACCCGGCGTATCGGCTATGAAGGCGTCGGCACCATGGAGTTCTTGCTCGATGAGGACGACAAGTTCTACTTCATGGAGATGAACACTCGTCTGCAGGTGGAACACCCCGTGACCGAGATGGTCAGTGGTGTCGATCTGGTGCGGGAGCAAATCAATATTGCCTGCGGTGAACGGGTCTCTTTCGATGGCCTCAAGCCGCGCGGGCACTCGATCGAGCTGCGCATCAACGCTGAGGATTCGGAGAGTTTTGCCCCCTCGCCTGGCAAGATCACGGGCCTCAACATTCCCGGCGGCCTGGGCGTTCGCGTCGACACCCACATCTACGAAGGCTATGTCGTCCCCCCGCATTACGACTCCTTGCTAGCCAAGCTCATCGTCCACGACACCGATCGCGATGCAGCTATTCGCAGAGCGGCGCGCTGTCTCGACGAGTTCGTGGTCGAGGGCATCAAGACCAACATCGCGTTTCACAAAGGCATTCTCAACCACCCCGAGTATCGGGCTGGCAAAGTGGATACCGGTTTTGTGGGTCGCTTGCTGGCCCAGCGCGCTGCCAGCCGCGGGTAGGGCGCGCTGCCAGCCGCGCGTGGAGCTCGCTGCCAGCCGCGCGTGGAGCTCGCCGCCAGCCGTGTGTAGCCCTCGGTGTAGCCCTCGGTGTAGCCCTCGGTGTAACCCTTCTGGGTACATCGGCTCCGGCCAAACCGACTCTGCATCGGCGTACCGGCCTCGGTAGGGCATGTGCGCTCGAGCTGCTATTCTTTCACGCCAGAACTTCTTGTCTGTCCCAAAGAGGGCATACAATTGGCGACTGCAGTGTCCTTGACCGTCCTCGGTGCGCAATCATAAGCTCGGAACATCACGTGGGAATTCGCTTGCGATCAGCTGTAGCGGCTTATTCCTGCCTTTTCATGCGCGAGTCGCAAGAGCGCGTCTCGGCGAAGCCTTGTAGAAAAATCCATTGGCCATAAACAAAAATAAGGTCATGGACGCAGGTCGTAAGGCCTACGAGAAAGGCCAGTACGACAAGGCGATCAAGGAGTACCTCAAGATCGTCAAGGAGGATCCGAAGGACGTCCGTGTCTGGCTGAAGATCGGTGACCTCTACGCCAAGAAGGACGCCAAGGCCGAGGCAACCGACACCTATATGAAGGTTGCCAAGTTCTATTCAGAGCAGGGCTTCTATCTCAAGGCGGTTGCCGTCTACAAACAAATTCTAAAAGTCGATCCGCGCCTGGTCGAGGTCAATCTCAAGCTGGCAGAGCTCTATCGCCAGCTCGGCTTGCTCTCCGACGCCATGCAGCACTTCGAGATGGTCGCGGCCTTCTTCCATCGCGAGGGCAAGACGCGCGAAGCGCTGGCCACGCTCCGACAGCTGGTCGACCTCGATCCTGAGAACGTGGCCACTCGCATCAAGCTGGCCGAGCTGTACTCCAAGGAGCAGATGGTTCCCGAGGCCATCGCTGAGTTTTCGACGACCTGTGAGTTTCTGCGCAAGAACAATCGCCAGGACGACTTCATCAAGGTCGCCGAGCGTCTGGTCTTTCACGATCCTGAAAACATCGATGTGTGTCAGGAGCTGGCTACGCTCTACTTGCAGCGCAACGACCCTCGGCGCGCGCTCGCCAAGCTGCAAATTTGTTTCAAGGACGATCAGAACAATCCCGTCGTCTTGGGCCTCTTGGCCCAGGCCTTCCAGCGCCTCGATCAGAAGGGCAAGACGGTCTCCGTGCTCAAGGAGCTGGCCAGGGTCCACACCGAGGCTGGCAAGCGCAAAGATGCCGAGGGCGTGCACGCCAAGATTCTCGAGTACGTTCCAAACGATCCCGAGTCGCTGGCCTTCCTCGGTCGAACCGCTAAACCGTCGGCGCTTGCCGATTCGGTCGAGTTCGATCTGGGCCCCGAGGAGCCCATCGAGGCGCCACCAGCCAAGCGCTTTGGCACCAAGATGGGTCGCTCGACCGGCTCGATGCCCTTGGTACAGCCCTCTGCGGATGAGCACTCGCTTGGCCAATCGGATGTCGCCGACTACCGCCAGAGCGACGATGACTTCGTCGCCGATCT
This sequence comes from Kofleriaceae bacterium, assembly GCA_024642805.1. Lineage (GTDB taxonomy): Bacteria > Myxococcota_A > Polyangia > Haliangiales > Haliangiaceae > NORP324. The sequence continues at coordinate 3,541 of JAHEAK010000205.1, forward strand.
CGAGCTCGATGACAAGAGCGGCTACGACCAGGCCGAGCAGTCTGGCATCGAAGCCCAGGAGAATGCCGACGAGATCGTCAAGATCCTGACCGAGACCGACGTCTACGTGAAGTACGGCCTGCATCAGAAGGCCATCGATCACCTTCGTCGGGTTTTTGACCTCGACGTGCGCAACATCGAGGCGCGCGAGCGCTTGCAGGACATCCTGCTCAAGGAAGGTCGCGAGAGCGAGGCGATTCGTGAACTGCTGGTGCTTGCCGAGCACACCATCAAAGGCAATCCCGAGTCGTCGCTCAGCTACATAAGACAAATTCTTAGCCTCGATGGCGGCAACCGCGAGGCGCTCGAGTTTGCTGAGCGCCATCGCCTGGACATGGGTGGGCACCGAGCGCCCACCCCGGATGATCCTTCCGGGCACCTGGCCTTCGCGAGCGAGCCCGACGAGCTCGAATTCGAGGATTTGGCCTTCGACGAGATGCCCATGGGAGGGCGCATGCCCTCTCCCGCCAACGAGCCCGTCGCAAGCGCCGCTGGTGGTACTGCCTCGGTCACTCGTCGCGAGGATGTCGACTACGACTTTGCGATCGAGGACGACTCGGCACCTAGGCCCATCACGATGGAGGTCGACTTAGGCCAGGTCGAGCAGGCCGTCTCGGTCTCTGAGTTCGATGCCGACGAGCTGGACTTCGATGTCGATCCACCAGGTGATCCTCTCGCGCCACCTCCGCTCACCGAACCGCCGACGGGCGACCTCGAGTTTGACGCCGCGGATGCTGCCGCCTTTGATGCCGACACTGGCTATGGCGAGGACTCGGAAGACTTTGCTCTCATCGCAGAGATCGAGGCCGACGACATCGAGGAGCTCGACAGTGGCGAGGTCGTCTTGGCCGATCCGGGGGCCGCGGTTGGCAACGTGCATCTGGATCCCACCGCCAACATTCCGCTGGACCGAGCGCCCTCCAGCACCAGCCTCGAAGATGATCTCGACGAAGCCGACTTCTTCTTCTCGCAGGGGCTCATCGACGAGGCTCGCGAAATCCTGGAAGCGCTCATTGAGCGCCATCCCGGCAATCCCCTGGTCGTGGCCAAGCTGCAAGAGATCGACAGCATCGCGTCCACCACCGAGGCCGAGGGCGACCTTCTCGGCGAGCTCGATGATTCCTTCCTAGACGGCGCGCTCGGCGAGGACATCGAAACCCCAAAGCATCGCGCTCCCTCTGTGGTTCTCGAGCGACCGGTCGACGAAAACGACTCCGATACCCATTTCGATCTGGGCTTGGCCTACAAGGAGATGGGGCTTTTCAACGAGGCCATCCAGGCCTTCGAGAAGGTCATGGAATCTCCAGGCCGCGAAGTGCAGTCGCGCTTGATGATCGGTTTGTGCCACCGCGAGCAGGGCTCGTTGAGCGAAGCCATCAGCCAGTTCAAGGCCGGGCTTTATGTCAGCGACATCTCGAGTCCAGAGAAGTTCAGCCTGTACTACGAAATCGGGTTTACCTACGAAGGCCTACAGGATCCCCAAGAGGCCCTGTACTACTACGAGATGGTTCTGAAGAAGGAACCGGCCTATCGCGACGTTGCCGAGCGCGTTGCCCGCATCAAGGGGTCCGTCGATCGAGCCGGCCTTTAGCACCTGTTTCTGCACCTGGGTGGGACTTGCCAATGGCCCGCGCTGCGCGAGCGAAACCAGCGTATGCGGGCTCACAAAGCTCAACGATTTTCGAAGCTTGATCAGGTGCACGTAGTGGAGACTGCGGCCCGAAGCTGCTACCGTTCTTACCTAGTTGTGAGTGAGCGGGGGGCGATGCTTCGATCACAGGAGTTTGATTTTCAATGAGCCAAGCGGCCGCTACTAGCCAAGAAAAGCTTTCTGTCGAGCGGATCTCAGAAGGCGATATCACCTGTGTCCGTTTCGCGGGCGTCATGGACGAGAGCTTCGAAGGCAAGCGCCTGGGAACCTCCATTCGAGCCAAGGTCGTCATTCTCGACTTGGGACGCGTCAGCAAGATTTCATCCTTCGGTATCCGCGAATGGTCCGATTTCATCGGCTCGATTACGCGCGTGACAGAGCACATCTATCTCATCGAGTGCACGCCCAAAGTCATGGACCAGATCAACATGGTCGCGGGCTTCATTGGCAAGGCGCGCGTCGTGTCCTTCTACGGGCCCTATCGCTGCGATTTTTGCGACATGGATCGCAGCATCCTCTTCCAGGTCGACCGCGATAGCGCTTCCATTCGCAGCTTCGAGCCACCCGAGCAGCTATGCGAGACCTGCGCACGTCCGCAGTTCTTCGACGAGGATCCATCCTCCTTCTTCGCCACCGTTGCCCAGCAGCCACAATTCGACCTGGCGCCAGGCGTATCAGAATTTCTCTCAGCCAAGCTCAACTACTCTGTTACCGGCGGCAACCGTCGACTCCAGATCGATAAGCACGTCGAAGGCGAGTACACCTTCGTGCGTTTGTGGGGCAACCTCGATGGAGCCTTCCCGAGCGAGAAGGTGGCCGAGGGTCTAGAGGGCTCTGTCGTTGTCGACGTCAGCGGTCTTGGCGGCGTAGACATCGCCGGCGCGGCCGAGTGGCGTAACTTCATCACCCTGGCTCGAGGCGGTGCCAAGCGCATCTACCTCATCGATTGCCCACCCATTCTGCTCGACCGTCTGCCCAGGGCCGAAGATCTTGCCGACGAGGTGCTCAGCATCTCGATGCCCTACAACTGCACGACCTGCTCGACGACGACCTCCGAGATCGTCGATGTCGAGGAGCACTACGAGATCCTGCGCTTTGCCACTCCGCCGGAGATGAAGTGCAGCAACTGCAAGCAGTCGACGGCGTGTGCCGCCCAGGAGAGCCTGCTCTCGCGACTGCGAAGTCTTGCCAAGCCAACGGCAGACGCCAAGCTCAAGAACTTCATCAAGAGTGCCCGCAAGCGCAAGCCGGAACGTCAGGCGGCGGAAGAGGCGGCTCCCGCCGGCGCTGTCGGGAAGAAGACGATTGCCTTCGTGGGCTTTGCCTTGGTCGGTGTTCTCGCCGCCTCTGGCGTCACGATGTACTACGTGGCCACCCAGGACAAAGTGGCGCCCGTACCTGTAAAGCAGATCGAAGAGCGCCCGCCTTGGATCACCCAGGACACCGCCTTTGCCGGCTATTGCACCGCGCAGATCAACACCATGACCTGCGTGGGCGTGTCAGCCTACCAACCCAACATCGAAGACGCCAAAGCGCAGGCGCGCGACGTGGCACTCGAGGAGGCCGTGCAGGCTCTCTCGATCAACTTCCAGTCCGAGTTCTTCGACACCCGCATTCGCGGTCTGTACAGCGGCCCACGGGACGCGCTCTACAGTGCCTTTGACGCCGCCCGTGGAGAGCGCAGCTCGGATGCCTACAAGACGGCCCTGGCAAATCTAGCCGATGCCAAGCACCGCACGGCCGAGGCCTTTATGGCCAGCAGCAATGATGCAGTCCCCAAGACCCATTCCGGTCTGTACTGGGAAAAGTTCGATGACCGTTTTGGCGAGGAGTACCTGGCCTATACTCGCATCGACATCAGCAACGATGCCTTGCGCGCCCTCACCAAGATCTACACCACGGAGCGAGAGGTTGGCGGTGGCAAGGCCATGACCGCGTATCCGCTCTTCGCCTTCAGCCACAAGGACTTCAAGGGCGGGGCACTGGTCACCGAGGCCACCGGGCAGCTCGCACCCGCTGGCGAGTACGGCGTGGTCACGGCCGTTGGCGGCACGCCGATCTTCTCGGTCACCGATCTGATTGGCGCGCTCGAGCGCGGCGGTGACCTGGAGATGGCGCAACCTGTGAGTGCCGAGCCTGCTCCGAGTGAGGAAGCGCCCGCCACCCCCGATGAGCCTGCTGCTCCTACCGAATAGGGCAGGCGGCCGCCTCGCTGAGTCGAGGTGGCTAGCGGCTGAGCTGTGATGGCGCTTGCGCGCTACACGGCGCGTCGGAAGCTCAGAAAGCTATCGATCTCGTCGTCGAACTCCATGCTCTGCTTGCACTGCGAGCAAGGACGCGTCTCGGGCACCTCGTCGTTGAAGGCAAAGACGGGCTCCTCCGTGTTCTCGCAGGCGGGGCAATAGTAAGGCGCAGCAAAGGACTCGATGCTTGCGCCTTCGACGAAGTTGGAGATCATGCTGGCCTGGCTGGCCATGGCCACCGACATACGCACGCCGACGGGGACCCCAAGGGTCTTGAGGCTGTTCATGAAGCGGATCCAGGCACTTACGCCCAGAGAATTGATGCGCGTGATGCCCTCGCCATTGATGCGAATCGGAGTGGCGACCTCCCCAGGCAGTTCGAGGACGCTCGTTTCGTTGAGGGCGCCGACTACGGTGATGAGCAGGTGGTCGGGAGCCCTCTCGATCGTCATTTTGAAGTCATCAGCTGACATGCCCTAAGCATATCCTGCTTAGTCGCCTGGTGGGGGGTGCGAGCCCAAGGAGTCCCGGAAGGGCTGCTAAGCGGGCCAGGCCAGGTGATGCGATTCTGCTGATGCCAGGCCGATGGCATTGCACTAGAGTGATCGAGGCCATGAACATCGTTTGTCTGCACGGCATGGGGCGCACTCGTTATTCGATGGCCAAACTCGCCCGCCATCTGCGCGGCAGCGGTCATCGAGTGCACCTCTTTGGCTACCAACGACGGGCCTCCTTGAGCGCCGCTGCCGTCAGCCTCGCCAGCTTTCTTCGCGCCAAGGGCCTCGATGCTGGCGGCAGGGAGCTTGGCTTCGTGGGTCACTCGGCTGGTGGTGTGCTCTTGCGC
>JAHEAK010000206.1 GCA_024642805.1 Kofleriaceae bacterium
ACAACTTTGTCGGCGTCCGGATCGATGTTTTCGGGGGCGATTTGCATCCGTCGGAGATGACTAGCACGCGGGCGAGCATCCTAGCAATCCCAGAGCCTTGCGGCTGAGGGTGGTTCAGGCCAAATCTCTAAGGCCCGCAAAAAAAAGACCGCAGCGGCCATCAAGGGGGGGGAGAGGCTGCTGCGGTCCGCCTGCGGACGCCAGTTGCGTGCGGCTGAGATGGAATATACGGCTTTCGACGCACTGCGCAAGAAGTTTTCTCCAACAAAACTAAATATTTATATATGGTGTACTTTCTGTAATGTCCAATACGACATTGGCGTGTGTGTAGGCGGATGTATCCCTGTAAGCATGCAGGTTTGGGCCTTCGGCCAATTCCGTGACACGGGAGCACTCCCGGGGCGCATTTTCCCGAGCCGATTGTACTGCTCACTCCGGCTGTAGCGAGATCTCGTGCCAAGGATCGAATTGCTCAGGGGCGTCGGCGGGCACCCACAGCATTCCGCTCTTGGCGAAGGGCAGATAGCCCTTAGCAACCACGGCCATGGTGTAGCTCTTGGCGCGTGGGACGCGATCGCCAAATCGAAACCGTCCCAGGGCATCACTCGGCGTCCAGGCCAAGGCTTGATCGGCAAGGGCGTTGCCATCGATCTCCTCGGCGTGGATTCCAGGCTTGAGGATGAGCACCATGGCTCCCTCGATCGCTCGACCATCGCTTGCATCGATGACCCGACTGGAGATCGAGACTCCGCTAGTGGCCGCTGGTAGAGGACCAGAGGCGCCCGGGCCGCCCCGGCGCGCTTGATCGAGAAGATCGACAGCGTAATCGAGTGGGCGAATCAGACCGACGCGCCCGGAGGCAACCATCGCATCACCTCGTCGCTTGGAGGTTAATCGGAAGGCGGTAGGCACGCCAAGGAAGTTGCCCTCGTCGTCGATGGCGGCGCCGCCCGAGTTGCCGTAGGTGATCGAGGCGTCGGTTTGCATGAAGGCCCGCGAGCCCGCGCCGCCGCTCTCGCCCGTCCAACCAGACACCAGGCCCGCGCTCACGTGGATCGTGCTGCCACCAATACCCGGATAGCCGAGCACCCAGACTTGCTCGCCCGGCACGACGTCGCCCTCTTCGAGTTTGCGGATCGGCAAGGTTGGCCAATCGCTGGCCTGCCAGGGCGCGCCGGCCCGATCTCGATCGCAACGTATGAGCGCTAGATCGACCTCGGGCTTGAGCGCACCGAGTCTGGGATCGCCAGCGCAGACGAGCTCTGGCTCCTGATCCGGGGATCGAAAGAGACCGACGATGAAGAGGTCGTGCAGCCGGTCGTTACTGGCGTCGTAGAGCACATGGTGATTGGTGATGATGGATCCGTTGCGATCGACGATGGTGCCCGAACCACTGCTCACGGGAACCAGCTGGCCATCGAGGATGTCGACGCTGAGGATCATCACCACGGCAGGCATGGTTTCGCGAATGACGGTCTGGGCGGGGCGGGCGCTGCTCAGCACCGGAATGATTACCAGGAGAGCAACAAGGACAGCCGCAAGCCAGCACGCGCGCGTCGAGAGCCCCCTGTACAGGCTCATGGCTGCGGCTCGCTGAGTGCCTGCACCTTCAAGGAGTCACGCAAGAGCGCTCTCATTTCGAGGAGCTCACGACCCTCGCCATGGGCAACGACCACGTAGAGGTGGTCTTCGTTCATGGTTGCAAACTCGGCTGCCTCAGCGATCTGTGGCGAGCCGCCTTTGTCGATCTTGAAGGCGTAGCGAAACTCGGTGCGCAACCAGTCGCGCTTGCCGATCGACACGATCTCGCTGTCCCGCACCCAGTACATCTCGCCGTACTGGGCCATGCGCGCCACCGACAAGGCGCCGCTGAGATTCTTGTACAGCGGCGGCGGCGTGATCTTGACTTCGATCCTGCGCCTGGCGTCGCGTGGCGAAACATAGATCTCGTGGAACTCATCTTGCGGGCTGGCATCGATGGGCGCTTCAGCCAGCGGATTGCCGCCAAAGTTGACAGCGGTTTCTGCCAGGGCGGCTGGGCGCGGCTCGGGGCGAATTCCCGGTAACCAGCCCGCCGGGCGTTGGAAGTGCAAGCCATCGCGATCGAAGCTCATCAAGCTTGGCGTGGTCAGTCGTCGATGCGCGAGCACACCACCAGCGAAGACCGCCAGAGCGAAGATGACTACGCCCAGATCGTGTTGTTGCCAAAAGCTCGGAGCCCTGGGCATGGCGTCGCGGGCGCGCTCGAGGGCGGCCTTGGCCTCCTCGCGCTCGAGATCCTCATCCTCATCATCGTGTGTGGGACGTCTACTCATCGGCAGCCTTCTGTGCTGGCGGTGGCGACTCCAGAAGGCCTCGCACCAAGATCGCTGTCAACAAGAAGGCGCCGGCCGCGAAGCCAAAGCCGAAGGAGGCGCGCTTCCACAAGGAGCTATTCAGATCCTGCGCGCTCAGGCTGTCCATGATGGCGTGATAGGTGCCGTTTAGGATAGCGGCGGCGAGGAGACCGACCACCAGCGCGGTGCTGCGGTGCACGTGTCTGGCAAAGGAGAACTTCGCGTGCGCCATCGCAAGACCCATGATGCCGGCAAAGGAAGCGTGACCCAGGGTCGTGATTGCCGACTGACTTACCGCCGCCGACAAGAAGATCTCGCCACCCGTCGCTTGCAGGAGCTGATAGCTCTCATAGCTGGCGAAGCCGATGCCGGCTGCACTCATGTACACCAGACCGTCGATAGGCTCATCAAAGGCCGGCGAGGTGTAGAGGCTGTAGCGAACCACCAGGTACACGGCGAGTTCTTGAGCCATACCGGCGATAGCGATGGCGTAGATCCAGCGCTCGAGCGCCATGCTACTGAAGTTGAGGGCCGGCTCGAAACTGTGTGCCGAGAGATCGATGATGAAGGCCGCACTCGGGCCCGCAACGAAGGCGCCAAAGAGAAAGGTAGGCACAACGTGGCCCTTGGGGGCTGCTTCGCGCAGTTCTCGCAAGTGAAAGGAAGCGAGCCATAAGAGGGCAGGTGCGAGCGCGATAACAAGCGCGGAGATCGGACGAACTTCGATCGGTGTGTCGACGGAGAAGATGGCCTCGATGGCGTACGAAATGCCGACCAAGGCCAAAAGGCCTGCGAGCATGACGAACTCGCTCGCGACGAGAATGCGAACTCGGCTCAAATTGCACTAGCTCCAGACAGGATTACACAATGTTACTACGCCATCGACGCTTGTTCGCTGTCGAGCGGGCATATAAAGTCGCCGCTTCAATGACGAAGCCTAGCAGTGATCGACTCATGACTCTAAACCAGCTTTCGACCTATTTGCACATGGGGCGAAACACGGTTCTCAAGCTGGTGGACGACAAGAAGATTCCCGGTCTGCAGCTGGAGGGTGAGTGGCGATTTCGGCGTGGCGACATCGACAACTGGCTTTCGACGCAGCTCAAGAGTGAGCACGACGACTTCGAAGACGTGGTCGACGGCATGCAGCTGCCGCTCGGCGACTTGATGCCGCAAGAGGCAATCATCCACGACATGCGCGCCCCCGATGCTCTCGGTGCAATCGAAGAGCTCGCTGCTCGCGCCTACAACGAGAAGTGGCTCAACGACAAGCCCTGGTTCATCGGCTCGCTGGTCGAGCGCGAGACCTTGGCTTCCACCGCTATGGAGGGCGGCGTCGCCTTCCTGCACACCCGTTCGCGAGACACCAGCAAGCTCAAGCGACCCTTCGTCGTGTGCGGCCGCTCCTACGAGGGCATCGATTTTGGCGCGCCCGATGGCAAACCGACCTTCATCTTTTTCTTGCTCGGTCTGAAGTACGACAAGCTGCACCTGCCCATTTTGGGACGACTGGCGCGCTTGACCATGCGCAGCCCGACCATCGTCGCACGCCTGCGCTCGACCACTTCTCCCATCAAGATGCGGGCGACCCTGCTCAAGCTCGACGCCGAAGAGCTTTCCGCTCGCAGCATTCCAAAGATCGCGCACCGCGCGCCCGCACAGCCTGTCTTCGATCCCAAGGCTCGCTTGCGACAGATCATGAAGCTCAACGCCAAGCGCCTCTTCGAGCAAAAGAAGAGCGACGAGGCCGATGCGAAGGAAGCCAAGAAGGAGGCTGCCAAGCAAAAGCGTGAGGCCGCCCGCAAGCAGAAGGCCGAGACCGCCAAGAAGGTGCGCGCTTCCAAGACCTCGACCGTCACGGCCAAGGCCAAGAAGGCCGCCGCAGCCAAGAGCAGCGAGAAGAAGGCCGCCACGAAGAGCTCCACCAAGGCGGTTGCCAAAAATCCCGTCGCCAAGGCTGCTGAGACCAAGAAGGTTGCCGCTGTCAAGAAGCCGGCTGCCGCCAAGAAGCCCGCCGCCGCCAAAAAGCCCGGGGCTAAGAAGAAGTAGCAGGGGCGCGGAAGCGACTAGCTCGCGTCGGGCGGGCTGGCATCGCTGAGGTCGGCGTCAGGTATATCGGCATCTGGCCCGGCATCTGGACCGGTCTCAGGAACACTGCTCTCGAAGACATTGCCGCCAAAGCTGCGACCATGGCCTACGACCGAGCCGCGCCAGTCACCGTCTTCACCGGTCTCCATGGTGGTGGCGGCGCCTAAGATGGCGGTGCCAAGCCCGAGGATGGAGTTGACTCGCAAGTGCGGGAAGGGCACGGCGCTCTCGCCCTGCTGCGCTTGTGGCAGGCCCTCTTGGCGGGTGTAGCGGGCCACGAAGCCGGCGTCGCCTGCAACGTAGAGAGCCGCGTCGCGCCGCGTCCACACACTCTTGAGTGTGCTTTCCGGCTGATCGAAGCCAAGCCACGAACTGCCATTCCAGCGCAGGATGAGACCGCGACCGGTACCACCAACGGCGTAGATTTCGTTGCGACTGGTGCCGTAGATGCCGCTCAGCCTATCGCTTACACGTGAGGCGCTGGGTAGCCAACTCTCGCCGTCGAAGTAGGTGATGGCGCCATCGTCGCCGACCGCCCAGTAGTTGTTGTCGACACCCCAAACCGCTCGAAGGTTCTTGGTTGCCACGTGCGAGGCGTCGGCGCGGGTCCAGCTGCTGCCATCAAAGTGCAAGATGACGGCGGTGTCGGTAGCGCCAGGCAGACCGCCACCAACCGCCACGGCGGTGCCGTCGGGCATGCCCCAGACGCCCGAGAGAGCGGCTGTGCGGACCTCCTCTGGCACCTGGTCGCGAAACCAACCTTCGGCGGTGTGTCGATAGATAGTGCCGGCTTGACCGACCGCGAAGACACGCTCGGCATCGCCTGCCCAGCAAGCGCGCAATCGCTGGCCGCCAAGACCGCCGCCCTCTTGTGTCCAACGCCCGCCGATGTAGTGGTAGGCGGCGGCGTGCTCATACAGTCCGCCGACGGCGAAGACGCCACCCTGGTCACTTGCACAAGCGCCGAGTAGCGCATGGTGCATGCCCGAGATGGACTCTTGCCAACTAAAGTCGTGATCCACCTCTTGCGGTTCGGCGTCGCAGGCCAAGGCACCAAGCAGGAGCAAGCCCAGGGACAAGGACCGGGACAAGGACCGGGACAAGGACCGGGACAAGGACGATAGGGAGCGGCGTTGCAAGCACCGAGCTTGCCCATTGGGCAGCTGCATGGACTGGCGTTTCAAGGTGTCGTGGCGCATTGCAATATCAACCCGTCTACGCTCGAGAGCGTGTTGGCAACACCGTTGTGAATGCGGCGCATCGTGACGGCGGAGGCCTGTTTGTCGTGTGCGCCAATGGCCTCGCCCGCATGCTCTAAACTCTCCGCCAGGTCTCCAAGCGAGGCAGAAAGTTCCGCGCTGCTTCGCCGCAGCTCATCGCTTTCCTCGCGCAGCTCAATCATGGGCAGACGCTCTCTCAGATCGGCACTGAGCTCTTTGAGCAGGCGCTCCGCCTCGGCTTCGTCGACCTGGCCCGCGAGCTTTTCTCGGTACGCGGCGATGCTATCGAGCACCGGTCGCAGACTCTCCATTGTCTGGGCGCAAGGTGCTTGCGCCTCGAGCTTCATGGCAATGAGCCCGGCGAGTGCATCCATGGGCAAGGTGTTGGGATCCGCTTTCTGCGCGGGCTGAGCCGGCGCGTCGGCGGGCTGTGCCTCGGCTTCGGGCCGATTGGAATTCTGGTCAGCTTTTGGGCCTTTGCAGGCGAGACCAACGGCCAGGGCACCGCTGAGCAAGATTGGCGCAGCAAGCTGCCATTTGCTCGGAGGACACGACATGGACCTACTCTACACGTGCCTACGCCGGCATGGGCAACGGAATGGTTACAGGCTCGCTCGCTTTTTTGGCCCGCATGGCCATTTCCGGCTAGTGTGGGCGGGTGCGACGAGGAAGTAGAACATCGAGTCGGATGTTGGCGCTGGCTGCGGGGCTGAGCCTGTTCACGGCGTGCGGCTCCTCGGATGTCTCGCGAGAGCTCGGAGCGCAGTGCCAGGCCAAGCGCGATTGCGATGAGCGCTGTCTGAGCGGTGAGGATTTTCCCAGCGGCATGTGCACCTTGAGCTGCGAGACCGATCAAGATTGCCCGACCCTGTCGCGCTGCATCGATGCCGAGGGCGGCGTGTGCCTGTACCGATGTCAGGTGCCAGCCGATTGTGAGTTTCTGGGAACCGGATGGAACTGCCTTGCACAAGAGCGGCGCGAAGTCGCCGGAGAGGAAGTACTGGTATGCATCGGTGGCTGAGTCTGTGTGCCTTCGGGCTGCTGATCTCGTCGTCGGCCTTGGCGCAGGCTGAGGATGTGCTTGCCAGCGAGGCGAGCAGTGAGCAACCGGTTCCACAGCCCGATGCACGTGACAGTCAGGAAATCGGTGTGGTCGTGGGCATGGCTCTCGGTGGAGCGGTGAGTCCTGGTGGCCTTGCGGTTGACGGACGCTACCTCTATCGCCTCAGCGAGCTCGATTGGCTCGAGACGGCTGCCAGCTTCAGTCTCGGTAGCGGAGCCGCCGAGTGCTTTCACGATCGCGCCAGTGAGTTTGTCTGCGATCACGGTCTGCTCGATGGCTTCGCGGCCGAAGGCAGCATCGGCATCCGCCGCTACTTTGCCGGCCAAAAAGAGTTTCGGCCCTTCCTGCGCGGAGGCGTCGGTTTGCGGCTCCTATCCTTTTCCGGCGACGATGTCTTGGGAGCTGCGGTGCCCTTCTTGCTCGGCGGCGGCGTCCGTGCCGAAGTCGCAAATCGGGTGCTGGTCGTCGCGGAGGCCACCTTGCGTGGTGGACCGTCTCTGCTCAACAAGAGTCTTGGCCTTGAGCCCTACGTCTCCTTATCGATCGGGGCGGGCGTTGAATTCACTCTCGAGTGACGATCGCTCCCTTGGCCCCTGTGTTCAGCGCGATGCGCTCTTGAAGTGTTGCAAGAGGCGCGCGTTGATTTCCTCAGCGCTCTGAAAGGTCAATCCGTGGCCGGCGTCGGCAAGTCGCATGACGCTGGCGTGGCGGATGCCTTTGGCGAGGCGCTCGCTGTTGGCTGGCCGAACCAGAATATCTTTCTCCGGCTTGACGATGAGGGTCGGGACACGTATTTGAGCGAGGCGCTTGCGAGTGTCATGGCGAGTGATGGCCTCTAGCTGTCGTCGGATCGCCGCTCTCGGTGGTTCACTGCCGATCTGCAAACGCATGCGCTCGCGCAGGGCAGCGCGATCGCACTGTCGCAAGTACGCCTTCGGGTAAAGCAGGCGAGCGAGGGCCTTGTGGCGTTTGGCCTTTGGTCCCACTTGCAGAGCCAGAAAGTTAGCGATGCCGGCCACGCTTGGCAGCATCGCGCCAGGACCGCCCGCATGGGTTGCTAGCAGTGAGAGGCTGGCAAAACGCTCGGGCTGCAAGAGGGCCAGTTCCTGCGCAATCATGCCACCCATCGATACCCCGACCAGGTGCACGTCGTTGTGCCAAGCGAGCTCGTCCAGGACTCTGGCGGCGTCGTTAGCCATGTCCAGCATGCTGAGCTTCTCGTCGACATGCTCGCTCTCGCCAATGCCACGGTTGTCGAAGTAGGCCACCCGACAGTGCAGAGACAGGCCATCGACCTGCGGCTTCCAGACGTCCCCACGCATGCCGTAGCCCATCAGCAGGAGGACACTCGGACCCTGTGAGCCGACTTGCGTGAAGTTTAGGGCAGGGGAGCTCGACGTTAGGGGCATGCCACTAGCATTGGACAAGCAAATCCTCTGGCTCGCAAGCCCTAGTTCGCGACCCTTCGTGACCCTTCGCGACCCTTCGCGACCCAGGGTTCGTGACCGGTGCTATAAGACGGCATGTCCATTCACCTCACCACCTTTGAAGGATCCATCACCGACGCAATTCGGCAGGCCATCGACAAGGCCA
>JAHEAK010000848.1 GCA_024642805.1 Kofleriaceae bacterium
GCTGGCGGTGGCCTTCGGTTGGAATGGCTTTGAGTGCAAAAACTCGGCGGACCTGCAAGGCACCCTCGAGAAGGCCTTCACCACCGAGGGGCCATCGCTGGTGGTCATCCCCATCGACTATCGCGAGAACGATCTGCTCACCAAGCGTCTCGGTCGAATCGGGTGCGCAATCTAATGGGCACCATGCAATTAGCTACGAGCTATCCCTACTATCTTGCCAACAAGGCGGTCGCGGCCAACACCGATCTGGTCGTGACCAACAAGTACACCGGCGAGCCCGCCACGCGCGTGGCCATGGCCGATCGCGATGCCATCGATGCGGGCATCGCGGCGGCGGTGCGTGCGGCCGAGCCCTTCGCGCACTGGCCAGCCTACAAGAAGCAAGACGTGCTCATGCACTGTGTGAAGCGCTTCCAGGAGCGCTTCGACGAGCTGAGCTACAGCCTGTGCATCGAGGCCGGCAAGCCGATCAAGGATAGTCGCGGCGAGGTCAGTCGCCTCATCGATACCTTTCGCGTGGCCGCCGAGGAAGCAACTCGCATCTACGGCGAAGTCATGCCGCTCGACATCAGCGCGCGTGCCGAAGGCTACCGAGGCATGTGGAAGCGCGTGCCCATCGGACCCTGCTCCTTCATCTCGCCCTTCAACTTCCCACTCAATCTCGCGGCCCACAAAGTCGCCCCGGCCCTAGCGGTCGGTTGCCCCTTCGTGCTCAAGCCAGCCAGCCTCACGCCGCTAGGTGCGATCATCATCGGTGAGATTTTGGCCGAGACCGATCTGCCAGAAGGCAGCTTCTCGATCCTGCCCTGCAGGCGCGATGGCGCCGAGCTCTTCACCACTGACGAGCGTCTCAAGCTGCTCAGCTTCACCGGCTCGCCGAGCGTTGGCTGGGATCTGAAGGCCAAGGCCGGCAAGAAGAAGGTCGTGCTCGAGCTCGGTGGCAACGCTGCCGTCATCGTCGACGAGGATGCGGATGTCAAAGACGCGGTCGAGCGCATCATCATCGGTGCCTTCTACCAGAGCGGTCAAAGCTGCATCGGCGTGCAGCGCATCTTGATTCACCAGTCGCTCTACGCCCAGGTGCGCGACGCCCTGGTAGCCAAGACCAAAGAGCTCATCAGCGGCGACCCACTGGATGACAAGACTTTTATCGGCCCGATGATCTCGGAGAAGGAAGCCATGCGTCTGGACTCGTGGATTCAGTCGGCGGTCAAAAGTGGCGCCAAGCTCCTGTGCGGCGGTCAGCGCGAGGGTGCCATGTTGCAGCCGAGCCTGCTCGAAGGCGTTGCCAAGAGCGAGCCCCTGTGTGCGCAGGAGGCCTTCGGGCCGGCGGCCGTGCTCAGCTCCTTTTCGAGCTTCGACGAGGCGCTGGCCGAGGTCAACGACAGTGTCTTTGGCTTGCAGGCGGGCATCTTTACCCGTGACCTGTACAAAGCGCAGAAGGCCTGGGACACCCTCGATGTCGGCGGTGTGGTCATCGGCGACGTTCCTTCCTGGCGCGTCGACAACATGCCCTACGGCGGCGTCAAAGACAGTGGCCTCGGTCGCGAGGGCATTCGCTGGGCCATCGAGGACATGACCGAGCCACGCCTGATGGTCATCCGCACCCCTAAGAGCTAAGAATAGCTCTTATACAAGAACGGGCTGGCATGATGATCATGCCAGCCCGTTCTGCGTTGCGTTGCGTTGCGGTGTGCGCCGCGCTAGACGCCAGCTGGCAAGACCGTGATACCGGCCTCGCAGCTGCTGAAGACCCAATCGGCACAGCTGCAGCTATCGCCCGTGCAGCTGCAGTCCAGACCCTGATAGATCGGGTTGCAGTCGGAGCGAAGCACGCACGCGCTCTCGCCAAGGGTTGGGCACTCGGCCGCCGATGCGCAGTCGTTCACAGGGATGCAGTAGCCGGTGTAACAACCGTCGAGGATGCCAGGCAGGGTGTCGATGGGACAGGCTGGTGGCAGGATGTCGCAAGCCAGGAAGCCATCACAGGTGCCGGGGTTGGGCTGGGTGTCGGGCTCGCAGAAGCCGTAGCACACGGAGTCGCATGGCAGAGGAACTGGAGTTTGGCCGCCGCCACCACCGGTGCCGCAACTCGGATCGGGCAAACACTCGGTGCTCGCGTTGCAGTGAAAGCCCTCGCCGCACTGATCATCGCCGTAACAACCTTGCATGCCGGGCTCGTCGATGCACGAGATGAAGCCGCCGATACCAATGACCAGACCGTCGTTGTTGTCTGGAGCGCCAAGGGACTGGTGTACCTCCGAGCAGTCGTCGTGCATG
>JAHEAK010000849.1 GCA_024642805.1 Kofleriaceae bacterium
CATCGCCTCGATGCGCGCGCGCAGATCGGAGAGCTCGACCTCACTGGCCCCGAGATCGAGGGCCGTTGAGCGCGCATGCCCCGAGTAATAGAAGAAGAGCACGGCTTCTACACCTTGCTCCTGGTCGGCACGGATCTCGCGCTGCACGGCATCGAAGCTGTCCCATAGCTGCAGGGGAGACGGCGACAGCAAGAGGCGCGGCTCTTGAAAGTGATAGCCACCAAGTTCACTCAGCACGGAAGACACGCGCTTGGCGTCAGCCTCAGCGTAGTGCAACGTGTCTTGGCCTGGCCCTGCGGCGTTGTTGCCGATGATGATGGCGTAGGCTTTGGGCTCGGCGCGCGCGGGGCTCGGCGCCTCTTGCGCGAGAGCCAGGCTGGGCACGGATAGGAGCGCGAGGCTCAGTAGGAATGAGGATGGGGACATGGTCTGCTCCAACAGGTTTAGTTGGGTAACACCCAGGCTCGCCCAATTGAGAACCTATCGCTGCCATGCTTGTCGATTTGCCGCTTTGTGCCAATGGCGAGCGGTGTGCAGCCGGGATGCGGCCATTGGGTTGCGTTAACCAGCGTGCACGGCTGTGGCGCACGCGACCCGAGGCGAGGCGTGGATGTCGCGCAGATCCAGATACTTAGAGTGCACCTACAGTGGTCCTGCCCTTGCACAGGCGGCACCCGTCCCTATCCAAAAGGCAACCCTATGCAAATCAAAACGGTCCTATCCACCCTCGTTCTTTCCACCCCGCTCTTTGCTGCCTCGGCGCTGGCACAAGCACCTTCCGCGATGCCGATGGAGCCCATGCCCACCGTCAAGCAAAGCGCGCTCGACAAGCAGAACTCGGTCAACCTGAGCCCTCTTGGCGTACTGTCTGGATCATACGGTCTGAACTACGAGCGACTGCTGAGCGGCTATCACGGCATCATCGTCGAAGGTAACTTCTCGAGCAGCTCCAATGACGAGGCCTCCTCGAGCTCCGTTGGTGCCACCGTCGGTTACCGCTTTCACTGGCGCGGTAATCAGGACTCTGGCTTCCTGGGTCTCAACCTGGGCTACTACGCTGGCAGCGGCCAGGGCACCATCGACAACGGCACGACCATGAAGACCTTCGACGTCGACACCACGGTCTCCTCTATCACCGCCAACATCGGTCGTCGTTGGGCCTGGGACAGTGGTCTCAACGTCACCTTCCGCATCGGTGCCGGTAAAGGCAATTACGACGTGAGCACCAAGAGCACCGACCCGGATGCACAAGAGGCAGTCAAGCTAGTCGATGACATCTTGTCCTTCTTGCCGGTGGCCTTCGACGGCGAACTCTCCCTCGGCTACCTGTTCTAGGCGTCCCCAAGATGCAAGGGTCGAGCACCTGGCTAGTCGCTAGCGAGTGCTCGGCCCAAGGCTAGCGAGTCGTCGCGATGCTGACGCTGCGCAGCCCCTCCTCTTGCTCGGCAATGGAGAGGACGCGCATGGCGTTGCCTCGCTGCACCACGAAGATGCGCGCCTCATCGATGAACTCGTCGCCGACGATCTGCCAGCCCTGGCGCACAAAGTCTCGACGATAGAAACCCGCGAGCTCATCGACGCTCTCTTGGCAATCGAGATACATGGCGAGAGTCTCGTCCTCCCCCATTTCCCCTGCGCTCAACATGCGCCGACCACTCGGTGGCGGCGAGACACCATCGGGATCGAATCCAGGTGCGTCACCCTCGGCAGGAAAGAGCCTACCGGGATAGAAATCGCCCTCGGTCCAGACCGCGACCACCCGCGTCTCGTCACCAATGCGAGTCGCTGCCACGTAGTGAAAGAGACCGAGCTCGCGCAAATTGCCGGTCTCGAGGAAGGCCATCATGCGCCGACCAAGCTCCTGATTCTGGATGTTGGCCACACCGTGCCGCACGCAGGCGACGTAGCCCATGTCCTCGTCGTCGACGCGTCGAGTCAGCGCCCGCCAGGAGGTATCGAGTTTGCGCGGCAAGGCCGACTCGCTGCGATCGAGAGACTCGAGTTCCTCTTGTGACTGGGCCCAGCTACCGGAACCAGCTCGGCAGTAGTCCTCATAGAAGTTGAGAACGGTGGCCATGTCTTGCCCGCTGGTGAAGACCCGAAAGCCAAGACTCTGGCCGTTGACAAGTACGCCGCGGGCGTCGCGCCCCATGCCCGCTTCGGAGAGCTGCACCAGATGGCGACCGAGCTCTAGCATCGACTCATCGGCGCGAGCGACGCCGGCACGCAGGCTCAGTCCGAGCACCAGCACGGCGGCCAACAAGAGGACAAGGGTTGC
>JAHEAK010000850.1 GCA_024642805.1 Kofleriaceae bacterium
AACGAGCGGATGCCGACGATTCCTGCGCGTCCCGCCAACGCTCGAGCCAGCTCGCCCTCCTTCGACCCGGCAATGCCCGCCGCGCGACTTGCCATGCCGCCGCTGGCGGTGCGCGCCCGAATGTCCTCGCCACCACCGATTGCCATCGATCCAGGCGATTCGGATCAAAACGTGCGGGTGCGCTTTCAGCGTGGCGATTCGTGGATGCCTGCCCGCCTGCGCAATCTCACCACCAAAGAAATTCGCCTGGCGGCCAGTGCGGCCCCTGCGCTCGGTCACCATCTGAAGGTCTCGGTCAACGTTGGCGAATACGGCGTCATGCTGCACGGCACGGTGGTCGAGGTGGTCAACACCGAGCGCTCCGTGGATGGCTCGACGACCTTTCGCCTGGAGTTCCAGGAACTGAGCGCGCGTGAGCGAGATCAGCTGGTCTCCCTCTTGCGCATGGCCCAGCGACAAGGAATTTCTCTTACGCCGCCGCCGCCGCGCAAGAACCGACGCTTTGCCATCAGCTGGCCCGTCGCGGTGGTTTCGGAAGGCCATCGCTTCAACGCTGCCGCACTGGACATCTCCGAGCGTGGTCTCTTTCTGGCCACCAACAACTTCATCCAGGCCAGCAGACTCGTCTTTGGCATCCCACTCGATCGTCCGCAAGAGCAAGTGCAAGGGCGCGCCCGCGTCGCCCGTCAAGTCACCTCCGAGATGGCCGAGCGCCTCGGCTTGCAGACTGGCTACGGCCTGCAGATCGAAGGACTCAAGAGCGATGACGAGGGTCGCTTCACTCAGTTCCTCTTGCGGGTGCGCAAGCGCAGCGAGAAGCACATTATCGTGGTCGGTGAGGGCGAGCGTTCACAACATCTGGCCGAGTGCTTTCACGCCGCCGGCTACGCTGTGAGTCGGACCAACAACGTCGAGAAGATGTTGCTTCGAAATCACATCGACCTCGGTGGCCCCAACATGGCGGTGCTCGATCAGGGCTCACTGAGCGCGCAGTTGCGCGACGATTTCATCGCAAGTTTTGCTGAACATCAGATTCCGGTTTTGCGCCTCGATGGGCAATCCCCGCACATTGCTCGAAATGCCCTCGATCAGGCCCTCTACGTCTGAGCCCGGTGTGTAGGCAAGAACGCACCGGAGCGTGACCTATCTCGCCTTGTGAGCATGTCTGCCCCGCGATAAAATGATCCTTTCCCGATCGCGGCGTGCACCATGAAACTCATCCTCACCATCGCTCCCATCCTCGTGGCACTCCTCCACGCTCCCATCGCCAGTGCCCAGCCTGGCAACACGCCGCCTGGATCCGTGCCTCCCTACAGTCAGCCGCCAGCTCCCTATTACGGAGGAGGACAGGGTTACACGGGTGCGCCGATGCCGCCTCCACCGCCGCCGTCACAGGAGCGCGAGGGTTGGAACCTCGGTCTCAGCATTGGTCTTGGCTCTATGGACTCGAGCGCAAACGGTGGCTTTCAGTGTTCAGGCTGCGATGTAGATCCACCGACGGTCGGATTTGATCTGCACGTGGGTAGCATGGTCATGGCCAACCTGGCCTTGCAGGCGGAGTTCTGGATGCAGTCGCGCGCCCTGGACGTCGACGGCACCTCTTCGGTTCGCCAAAACATGTTGCTCTTGGCCGGCCAGTACTGGGTGATGCCAAGGCTCTGGCTCAAGGCCGGTGTCGGCTTCACCTCGCTATCGGTTAGCTACTTCGATGGCATTCAAGATCGCAGCGACAAGATCGGCGACGGTGCAGCCTTCATGGCTTCCATTGGCTATGAGTTGATGCACTCACGTGGCTTCGGTCTGGATCTTCAATTCAAGACCGGCATGGGCAGCTATCAGATGAACCAGCACGAGCAAGTGACTGCCAATACCATCGCGCTGGGCGCCAACTGGTACTAAGCTTGGCAGGCCTTGAGGACTCTCGCTCCCCACGCACTCGCTTCCCAGGCACTTGCGCTCTGTCTGATCGCCGTCAGTGCGCCCGCGCAGGCGCAAGAGACCGATCCGCCCGTCGCAGCGACCGGTAGCGCCGCTGCGCCCGAGCCGGCGCCCGAGGTGGCACCCGAGGTGGCGCCCGAGGTGGCGCCCGTCGATCCTGGTCACGTGGCTGACAAGCCCGAGCGCTTTCCGATCGACGACATTGCTCCCCAGCCATCGCCCGGTGGTAGCGATGACGCGCTCCTTCCTGCCTACCCGATCCTGCCGCCGCCCGCGCCCGCGCCCGCGCACTCGCGATCGGGTCTGATGGGTGGAGCCGCCTTTGGACTCGGCAGCGTT
>JAHEAK010000851.1 GCA_024642805.1 Kofleriaceae bacterium
TGGCCGGTGCCCCCGAGAAGTCAGCCAGCGAGCGCGAGGCCTGGCATCTGGCGCTGCTCAAGAAAGACTCGTTGCCCTCCGTGGCCTGGTCGATCGTTGCGCTCCTGGGTCTGGCGCTGTGGATTGGCGGCGGCTTTGGCTTCGCGATGCGAGGCATCGACGATCACGACAAGCTCGTGCCCAAGGCAGCCGGCTACAGCGCGGCGGCCGTGGTTGTCGGGCTGCTCGTCTGGCTCACGGGCCTGTACCTGGCTT
Source organism: Kofleriaceae bacterium (assembly GCA_024642805.1). Lineage (GTDB taxonomy): Bacteria > Myxococcota_A > Polyangia > Haliangiales > Haliangiaceae > NORP324. Next base: position 256 of record JAHEAK010000851.1, read on the forward strand.
AGCAGCGTGCCGACATGTAGGTGGGCGGGCTAGTAGGGCGCGACGCCCTCTTCCAGCCGGCTCAACATGACCCGCAAGCGCTCGCGATTGTTGTCATCCATGTCGACGATTTTGACGCCAAAGCCCGTCGGATATGAGTCCGACTCAGTGCTCATGGGTTCCACGACGCGAGCCACGACCACGGTACAGGCGATGTAGTCATCGAAGTCGTAGAGCTCCAGCGTGAGCTTGCTGCCGACCTTGATCGGGTAGATGTGGGTAACTTTTGTGTAGAGAAAGAGGCCGCCCGCGCTCAGATCGCGGGTGCGGAAAACGTACTCGCGCTCGTTGCCGCCGTTGACCTTGACGAAGGCGTCGACCTTGACGCGCTCGCTTTGACGATTGTCTCCAGAAGCAGGTGGTGGCGTTGGCACCACACCATCATAGAGGAGTCCACGCGCAACGCCAAAGGATTGCCGGCCTCTCCGCACTGCAAATACCGCAAAGGCTGTGGCGGGCGGCCCTTGGACCAGCGTGGCTAAATAGGTAGTCTTAGCTCGCCTCCCCATGGACGTACGGTGCCCAAATTGCCAGACCGAGTACGAGCTCGACGAGGGCCGCCTTCGGCCTGGAGGCGTGACCGTCAAGTGCGCCAGTTGCCAGCACGTGTTTCGGGTCAGGAAGCGCGCCGACACCAACACGGATGTCGCCGTCAACAAACCCGTCGAGACCCCGAAGACCGAAGAGGAAGAGCGCTCGTGGCTCATTCGCATGACCGACGGCGAGATCAAAGTCTGTCGCGAACTCGCCACTCTGCAGCGCTGGATCGTCTCTGGCACGGTTAGCAACGCGTGCGAGATTTCGCGAACCGGCAAGAAGTGGAAGCCCCTCAGTGAGCTGAAGGAGTTGGCCTCGTTCTTTGCGATCGCGCAGGAGGCGCGCGATGTGGCCGCCGGTCGGCGCGCAGCACCCGTGCCGCCTTCGCCCGCCGTCGATGGCTCGGTGGTCTTGCGGCAACCGGCAAGTCAAAGTCACCCGCACACGATTCCGCGCGAGCCCACTCGCGGATCGGGAGCTCCACGCGCGCCCTCCTCGGTGATGCGCGATGAAGAGACCGTGCAGCTGAGCGAAGCAGCCGCCCAGCAGCCCTACATGCAGCACGAGGAAGAGACCCTCGAGATGAGTCGCGAGGAGGCGCAAGCGGCCATCGAAGCGGCGCGCCAGGGCTACAACCAGGCCGATCCGCCCACGCCGCCCCTTGCCATCCAGCCAGCGGCCCTCGTGCACTCTTCGCCAAGCAGCACCATGCTCTCGTCGGCGCCGCCGCCGCCCGCCGCCACGGCAACACCTTCTCCGCCCACGCGGCCGAGAGACAAGACCGTGCCTCCGCCGGCTCCTGGATCGCGCGCCCGTGCCTCTTCGCAGCTGAGCGGCCCGGCTCGCCCGCGCGAGAAGACCCAACCACCACCATTGCCGGCGCGCGACTCGGCGGCTCCGTCACCGGAAGCCTCGTGGGCCAAGGAAGGTCGGCCGCGCATTGTCGAGGGAGGCGAAAGTGGACCCACCGGCGGTCGCGCACAGGGCGGAACCTCGCCCGATGCGGCTTTTGCTGGTTCGCGCCTGGTTGCCGACAAGATCAAATCCGATGAGTTCAAGGATGGTCGCTTCGTGGCCACCGACGAGCGCGGCATTCGCGACACCATGATGCCCGCGCCCAAGGGTGGCGCCGGTACGTGGATCGTTTTGTTCTCGCTTCTGGTGCTCGGCGGCGCTGGTGCTGCCATGTACTTCATCCTCTTCAAGGATGATGACAAGGCCGCCGCGGTGGCCGAGGTGACGAGCGATGCGAGCGCGCAGCCCTCGATCGCAGATGCCGCCCAAAAGGCTCAGCCCGAGGACCCGGAGGATGCCGCTGACATCGAGCGCGCCCTCGACGACGCCATTGCCCGCCAGGATCGCACCCAACTGGAAGGTCTTCGCGCAGCGCTGGAAAGCTCGCCCGAGGGCGTTGCGCGCTCCCTCTCGCTTGCGCGCTTCC
>JAHEAK010000852.1 GCA_024642805.1 Kofleriaceae bacterium
GCGCGCCCCCATGAGTGTGCGGGTCTCGCCCTACCTTCTGAGCCTCATCGATTGGGCCAATCCCTACGAAGATCCGCTGCGCAAACAGTTCATTCCGGTCGGCAGTCGCATGCTGCCCAACCATCCCAAGGTGGGCCTCGACTCGCTGCACGAGCAGGACGATGCGCCCACCCCAGGGCTCACCCATCGCTACCGCGACAAAGCGCTCTTCCTGGCTCTCGACACCTGCCCGGTCTACTGCCGCTTCTGCACGCGCAGCTATGCGGTCGGCGTCGACACCGAGGGCGTCGAGAAGGTCAGCCTGAAGGCCAAGAACAACCGCTGGGACCTGGCCTTCCGCTACATCAGCGAGCGCCCCGAGATCGAGGACATCGTCATTTCTGGCGGCGACTCCTACAACTTGCGCGCCGCGCAGGTTCGCCAGATCGGCGAGACCCTGCTCAACATTCCGCACATCCGCCGCATTCGCTTTGGCACCAAGGGGCCAGCCGTGATGCCGCAAAAGCTCCTCACCGATGAGGACTGGATGCGCGAGCTGACCTGGGTGGCCAACTACGGCCGTTCGCAGCACAAGGAAGTGGTGGTCCACACCCACTTCAACCATCCCAAAGAGATTACCGAGATCACGCGCAAGGCGATGAACGCCCTGTACGAGCGCGGCATCACCATCCGCAATCAGTCGGTCTTGCAACGCGGCGTCAACGACACCGTCGCCGAGATGCGCGAGCTGGTGCGCCGCCTCAGCTACTGCAACGTGCAGCCCTACTACGTCTACGTCCACGACCTGGTGCGCGACGTCGAAGACCTGCGCACCTCCATCCAGACCGCCGCGGATATCGAAAAGCGCGTGCGCGGCGACGTAGCGGGCTTTAACACCCCTACCTTCGTTTGCGATGCACCCGGCGGCGGCGGCAAGCGCCAGATCCACTCCTTCGAGCACTACGATCGATCGACGGGCATCTCGGTCTACACCTCACCTGCGGTCAAAGGCGGCTTCTTCCTGTACTTCGATCCTATCGATCTGCTGGACGAAGCCAACCAGGCGCGCTGGGCGGATCCCGCGCAGCATCAGGTGATGATCGACGACGCCATGGCCAAGGCGCGCGCCAACATGGCCGACGCCGCCCGTGCCAGCAGCATCGACTGCGCGGATGCCGAGGGGCCGATTCACTAGTGGCTTGGTCCTTCGATTTGGTGCGAGGGTCGGAAGAGGCACGCGCCGAGTCGATGGGTCATGGCAGGTGCGCGCGCCGTGACAAGCGCGCGAGCCACGGCACAGGGACTTTGGTCGTTGGCCTGGCCCTGCTGCTTGGCCTGGCAGCCTGCAAGTTCAATCGACACGCCGAGGTCTCAGGGGTTTCCGTGGCGCAGGCCGACGGCATCATGCCCGCCCCCGACGGCGTTGATGTGGTCGTCACTCCGGGCCTGAAGCTCGACGCACTCCCCGAGGGCAAGGTCGTGCGCCTGGCCATTGCCCGTGAGGTTCTGTGGTCGCAAGTTCGGGACCTGCGCAAAGAACTACTAGCGGCCGGCAAGCTTCCCGTGCTCCTGGTGGCGCGTGATCGCAAGGTCGGCGCCATGGAGCTCTTCGACGAGCTCGAGGGCGAGCCCATCAATGTGTACGTCAGCGTGGGCGGAAAGCTGTGCGTGTCGCCGCCCCACACCCCCGAAGCCAAGTGCGTGCAGCCCTTCGACAAGCGGCACGTGGATGCCTCTTTCACCCGCGAGCTCATTCGCGAGGCCGTGAACGGCTACGGCCTTCACGACGTGCTCGTCGACGTCCCAGCCGACTTGGAGTGGGCCGATGTTGTACGATCGGTGGATGGTGCTCGCACCGCGTTTCTATTCGACAAGCAGGCTGCCAAGGTCCGTGTCAGGCTCAAGTAGGGCCGCTCGCTCGGTGCTGCCGCTCCTTGGCTACCTCAGCGCGGCGCTGTGCTGCGCCAGCTGCTCGCTGCTCTTCGAACAGACTCCCGCCGAAGGCAATGCCGTGGACGCCAGCACGGAGGAGAGCTTTGATGCCAATGGCGCTGACGGTGCCACAGGCACGCCCTTGCTTGGCTGTGGCGCCATGGGCGAGTTGCGTATTGAATTCCTATCCGACGAGGATCTGTCCACGAACTGGGAGCTGCCGAGCGACATCGAAAGTTACGAATACAGCGCCGAGGGTGACATGCTCTTTCACATCGACACGCTGGCCACCAACGTGTCCTCGGGCCTCATCGGTCAGCGCAGCTTCGAGCCCCCCTATGCGCTCGACCTGGCGGTT
>JAHEAK010000853.1:0-375 GCA_024642805.1 Kofleriaceae bacterium
GGGCGAAGTTGGCCGTCGCCGCATCGCTGCCGACATCCACCCTCAGGCTGCGGCGCTTGGCTTTGTGCTCGCTCCAGAACATCCAGCCACCGGCCGCTCCGGCCAGGACGCCCGCCGAGACCGACAGCACACCGCCGACGATGGTGTTGTTGAGTTCTTTGCAGGTAGCTACCGTCGAGTCACAGGCAGGATCGCCGTCGATGGCCACCAGCACCGTGCCGAGGATGAGCAGTGCGCCAGAGCCAGCTACCGCTCCCCATTTCCAGGGGCCGTAGCCGCGCACCTGGCCGCCGCCGATGGCGACAGTGGAGGTCAGCAAGAGTTCGAATCGTTGGCTCTCCGTTCCGCTCTGCACCGTGATGCTCTTCTCGCTGC
>JAHEAK010000853.1:385-2267 GCA_024642805.1 Kofleriaceae bacterium
GCGACGCCGTCGATGGAGATGTAGGCGCCAGGCGGATCGCTTGCAAGGGTCACATCCATCAGCGCCTCGACATTCGGGCTGAGGAGTTTTTCGGCGGCTTGCGAAGTGAGATCGTTGAGCTCGGCGATGGTGCACACGGCGCACCCTTCGGAAACCGAGTTTTCGACGGGCTGTTCTTCGGAGAGGCCCAGAAGTTCCAGATGCAGCTCGTAGTTGGCTCCACTGGCGGTGAGGACGACTTTGACAAAGCGGGTCGCCGACAAGAGCTCGGCGATGCGCTCCAGGCACGCGGTGGAGGAGCAATCGATGAGCTCGGGCGTGCCCTGCAGAGCGGCCAGACTGTCTGCCAGACCAGTGACGCGAGCGCCCGCTTTGCCGAGACCACTCACCAAGTGCTCCTCAAGCTGCTGGCGAAGCTCGGGTGGTCCGTCGCCGGAAATCTCCAGGCTGAGCACGGCGATGCCTTCGCTTTCGTTCTGCGCGTGGCTCCAGCCGCTCGTACAAAGCACCGTCAAGGTCGCGGCCAGGAACAAAACAAAACGCATGCGCGGCGCACTGTAGCAAAAAGCACTCAAGCCGCGTCCTGAAGAAAGCTCAAATGCAGGCGGAACTCGGGCGCGATGCATCGCCATCCACAATCAATGACCTTACTATTGGGCCAATGCATACAGCCCGGCGAGCGTACCGAATTGCTGCAACCTCCGGCTTCGCGCTGGTCTTGAGCGTGGCCAGTGGCGGGCGCGCGCACGCCCAGGACGACGTTCGCTACGCCGATGAGCCGACGGGCGGCGTGCACATACCGAGCGCAGGTTTAGCAGGCGAGCTCGATGCCACGACGGTGACGATAAACCCGGCAGGCATGAGTTTGCTCAGCGGACCGCAACTGGCGCTGGCCCTGGATCTGGCGCGCGAGGCGGGATCCGTGCGCGGTGGCCCCGGCGGCGGTCTCTATTACGCGGGCTCTCTCGGCGGCGGCCTGCTGCCCAAGGTGGGGCTTGGACTGTCCTTGGAGTGGTTGCGAGCGGCGCGTGCCGAGCTGAGTCCGGATCCAGGCACTCCAACCCGACTCACCCTGAGCAGCTCCTTGCCGATGGGCGAGAATGCCGGACTTGGTTTTTCCTGGCACCACTTTTACGACGAGGGTGGCTCGCTCGACGCGCTCGATACCTACGATCTGGGTTGGACGGGACGCTTTGGTGCGCACTGGGCCGCGGGCCTGGTCTGGCGCGACATTGCCTCGCCCAAGGTTGCAGGGCAGAGCGTGCAGAGTCGCTACGAAGCCGAGCTCGTCAGTCGCCCGATGGGCACCGATCGTCTCGAGTTCGGCGTTGGCGGGCGCATCGGCCAGGACGACGTCGACCTGCGCAAGGGACACGCCATCGACGGCTGGCTCAAGTGGTCGCTGCGCGTGGCTCGTGGCGTCTACCTGCGCGGCGAGCTCGGTACCGAGAGTCTGCATCGCGTCACCACCACAGCAACCTCGACCACTGACGATTTTCTTCGCGACTACCGCATCAGTGCCGGTCTGGAATTTTCCTTTGGCGGCTTGGGAACGACCGCCTACGGCACCATGGAGCGCAACTCCGATGGCGACTACGGCGCCACAGGAGGAACCTTTGTAGCGCGTCTGAGTCCGGTGCAAGTTCCCTCCGTACTGCCATCCAGCAAGCGTATGGAGCGTCTCGATCTGAGTGGCGGCATTTCTCAACAGCGCCTCACCTCGGTGGTCGCCTACTTGCGCAACCTGGCTGACGATGAGGACGTCGTCGGCCTGTTCATCAACCTCGACGGCGCGCTGGCCGGCTGGGGCAGCCTGCACGAGATTCGCAACGAGATCGTCAACCTGCGCGCTTCCGGCAAGAAGGTCTTCGCCTTCATGGTC
>JAHEAK010000207.1 GCA_024642805.1 Kofleriaceae bacterium
AGGAACTGCTGTTCGGCTTCTTCAGGCTGGCGAAGGCGGGCGTAGGTAATACGACCGATTCGGAAGTACAGGTCGGTCTGACGCTCGGGCTGATCCGTCGTTCGGACCAGCTGCGACATGACGTCGATGGCTCGATCCCACTCCTCGATGCGCTCGTACAAGCGACCAAGAGCATCCAGAGCCTGTGGCTCGTCTGGATCAAAGGTGAGCACATCGTTGTAGGCCTCGATGGCGCGATCGTAATCCTCGAGTTGCGACTCGTAGACCGCGCCCATTGCGCAGTACAGGCGAATGCGGTCGCGATGATCCTGCGACGCCATGATGTGGTTACGGTAGGTACCGACCAGTGCGTCCCAGCGCTGTTCCTGACTGTAGAGTCGAGCCAGCTCCTGGTAGGCAGCGAAGTTCCGCTGATCCAGGGCCACGATCTTCTCGTAACACTCAGCCGCGCGATCGAGCTTGCCGAAGCGCTCCTCCCACGCAGAGGACATGCGCTCGTACAAGGAGATTTGCTCGGCATCCGAAGGCGAGACATCCAGCTGCGCTTCGAGCACATCGAGATAGGCCTCGGACTCCCCCGTCTTCTCATAGAGCTGCTCGAGCGCTCGCAGCGCTGGCAAGCTCGAAGGATCGACGTCGAGCACTTGTCGGTACGCGACGATTGCTTGACCGGAGTCGAGAAGTCGCTCGTCCCACAGCTGGCCAATCTCCAGCTTGAGGCGAACGATGGCGGAGTCATCGCTGCGCAGGGCCGCCATTCGGCCGAGCACGTCAATGAGCTGCTCCCACATCTCGTGTCGGCGATACAGCCTATCGAGAGAGGTAAGCGCATCCATCGTCTCCGGATCAGCATTCAGGGCGCTCTGGTAGGCGGCAATCGCCTGCATGTCGTCCTGAAGCTGCGCTTCGAAGAGGTCGGCGAGTGCGAGATAGATCTCGACCTTGCGATCGCTCTGGGGCTCGATAGCACCATGCTTGGCAAGGGTTTCGACCAGTTCGCCCCACGAACCACGCTTGCGCTGGAAGTCGGCAAGAGCAGAGAGAGCTCCCAGGTGATCCGGATCGATCTTGAGACAGGCGCGGACCGAGTGAATGGCCCAGTCGATGTTGCTCAAGTGGTCGCCATACCAGCGGCCAATCTTCACCCAGAGGTTACAAGCTTTGATCTTGTCCTCGGACTCCAGCACCGTCACGAACTCGGTGTAATCCTGAAGTAGCTCAGGCCACTTGCCTGCCGCCGATGCCAGACGCTCCAGCTCCTTGGCGGTGGCTTCGTGTGCGTAGTCCTCGCGGAACGCCGCTTGGAGCACCAGGAAGGCACTGTCTTGCTCGCCGAGTTCTTCCTCGTAGACCTTGGCAACCTGGCCGAACAAGTTGATGCGCTCGTTGACGTCCTCGGCGTGTTCGACGCGCTCGAGAAGGACAGCGTTAAGCTCCGCCCACTTGTACTGCTCGCGGTAGATAGCCTCGAGTCGCTGGCTGGCAAGCACGTTCGCCGAGTCGGCCTCGTGAACTCGCCGATAGACGCCGGCAGCCTTCTCCAGGTCGAACACTTTTTCTTCCCAGATGGCGGCCGCCTGCAGCATCGTCTCAAGCTTGGCGCCAACGTCCTCGACGACCAGAGCGCGACGCTCCAACACTTCGATGCACTCTTCCCAGCGCGCTTCGCGAGTGAAGAGTTGCTCGAGTGCGGCCATGGCACGGAACTCACCGGGATCCAGGGCAAGCACTTGTCGCCATGCATCCACACTCTCGTTGACGCGACCAAGAAGCTCACCTTCCAGCTGGCCGAGTTGCGCGAAGAGTTCGATGAGCTCGTCCTCGCTGACTTGGCCGAACTTTTGAGCGACTTCGATGATGCGGCGGAGGGTCTGGCTGAGCTCTTCCCAGCTTTGCGTGGCGCGATACAAGGTCGCCATCGCACGCAGGGTCTCCGAGTCCTCTGGATTGAGTTCGAAGGCAAGAAGCCAAGCATCGAGAGAGTTGCGCTCGCGGCCCAGCTTCTCGTTCCAGATTTTGCCGAGCATCTTGTACAGCGAAACCTGGTCTTCAAGATCAGGCGTGACGCCGACGCGACGCTCGACGATCTCGACCAACTCCTCCCACATCTCGCGACGACCGTAGAGCTCACCCAGCGCGGCCAGGGCCTGCGGTTCGTCACCGCGAATGTCGATGACCCGGCCCCAAAGATCGGTGGCGGCATCATCGTCGTTGAGGGCATCAGAGGCGATGCGCGCCATACGGGCGTAGAGCCCGGCCATTTCCTCATCGCCATCGGCAACATCTACGAGTTTCTCGTAGACTTCGTGCAGAGCGTTCCAGTCCTCGCGACGGAAGTAGATGGACTCCAGCGCTTCCAGGGCGGGACGGTTACGACTCTCCTGCTCGAGAATTTGCTGGTAGCAGCGAAGAGCTGCGTCCATGTCGGAGAGCGCATCGCTGTAGATCTGTCCGCGGCGCAGCTGCAACTGAACGATTTCGTCGCCATCCAGCGTGACCTCGATGCGTCGGCGGAGCACCTCGACGAGTTCGTCGTACATGCCGGCCGTTGCGTAGAGGCGATCGAGAGCAGCCAACGCTTCCACATCGCGCTGATCAATCTCGAGAACACGCAGGTAGGTCTCTACCGCCGAAGCAGCATTGCCTAGCTCAGCGTCGTAGACGCGCGCCAAGCGCAAGAGCGCTCGCTTGCGACTATCAGACTGGGTATGTCGCTCGATGACCTGAACGTAGACATTGACCATGTCGTTCCAGAGCGCGGAGGCGTCGGCCAGACGTTCGGCCTCTTCCACCGCCAGCTCGGAATTCGCATCCTCGATGAGGGCCAGGCCCCACCAATGGAAGGCGCGCCCTTGGTCATAGAGTTGTTGTTCGGCGAGCTCAGCGAGTCGCTGATACATCGTCTGACGGTCGGTCGGATCCGACATCTTCGAGAGCTGCACTTCATAGATGCGATGCAGTTTCTCGAACTCGGAGGCGGCTTCGTAGATTGGCTCGAGAATGCCGGCGATCTCGACTTCGTACTGGCCATCGGCGAGCAACATTTCGAGAGCGTTTAGCGTCGGTCCATGATCTGGATTCGCGCCCAGGATCTCGCGATAGACATCGATGGCCGCAGGAAGGTCCTGGAGTGCCTGCTCGAGGACTTGCCCCAATCGGAACTGAAGGCCGAGGATCTCGTCATCACTGTTGGCGAGCTGAATCTCTTTGCGGAGAATCTCAGCAAGCGGCTGCCAGCGCTGGTGGGCGCTGTACAGGCGATCCAGGGCCATGACCGCATCGATGTTGTCGAACTCGACTTCCGTGATCTTGCGGTACACGGCGATGGCATCATCTGCCAGACCGAGCTCTTCCTCGAGGATGCGTGCTCGTCGACTTAAGAGGTCGACTTGGCGAGGCACATCCAGAGACTTCTCGGCTTCCTTGGAGTACGAGCTGGCAAGATCTTGCCAACCACCGACGGTGGCGGCAAGTCGCTCGAGATTGCCGAGCGTCCTGTCGTTGCTGCTGTCCTCCGCGAGAGCACGCAGGAAGGCATCGAACGCGGCCCGACTTCGGTCCAGGTTGACTTCTTCCAGCTCGGCGATCCGATGCAGGAGGTCCACGCGTGTCAGCGGATCCTCGGAGTGCTTGACCATCACCTCGAGTACATCGACGAGTTTCTCGACCTCACCACCGAGTTGGTAGATGGGCTCGAGAACGCGGGCAGCCATAACAGGCTCGCCCTCTTCTCCATGCAACAAGGCATCGAGGGCCGCGCGGGTCTCCTGGTGCGCCGGATCGATGTCCAGAGCCTCGCGGTAGGTCTCAATAGCGCGCGAGAGATCATTGAGACGCAGCTGCCAGAGCTGGCCAACTCGGTACTTGAGCCCGACGGTCTCGCCCGGCATGTCGCTGAGTTCGACCTGACGCTCGAGGTTGCCGAGAAGGTCGTACCAACGCTCAGCTTGCCCGTAGAGGCGATCCAGAGCCTGGATGGCAGGAACCTCCATGTCGTCGATATCCAGGATGGCCTGGTAGGTATCGATGGCTTTGGCCGTGTCTCCGAGCTCCCGATCGTAGACCTGTCCCAAGACGTAGAACATACGCTTCTTGTCGTCTGGGCCTTCGGCGTGATCCGCGCGGATCGTGTACACGTCTTTGAGAGGTTCCCAGCGCTCGAGCGAGATGTACAAGCGCTCCAGAGCAGCCATGGCTTGCTCGTCGATGTCATCGACCTGTAGCACGGACTGGTAGGTTGCGATGGCGGCGTCGGCGTCCTCGAGGATGTCCTCCTGAATTTGCGCGACCCGGTACAGCAAGGACTTGCGATCAGGAACGTCGTTGAGCGCTTCGCTCTTGGCCTTGAGGGCCCTGACCAACGCGGGGTAGTCGGCATTCCGCTCGTGAATGGTCACGATGGCGGAAATCGCATCGACCCGCCCCGGCGCAATCTCTAGGATTTGTTCGTAGGTAGCGACAGCCGCTTCATCAGACTGGATCTCCAGCTCTTGGATCTGAGCCACGCGAGTAAGGAGCTGCACGCGCAGCTCTTCGTCGCCAACGGACTCGACGATGCTTCGGTAGAGCGCGACGACGTCGGCCCAGCGCGAAAGCATCTGAGCAAGACGCTCCACTTGCGCCTGCGTGGAAGCATTTCGAGGCTCTTCACGCATGGCGCGCGAGTAGGTCTCGAAGGAGGCATTGCCATCATCGCCGCCAAGCTCATGCAACTCGCCAATGGCGTGCAGAAGCTCGATCTTGCGCTCGGGATCATAGGCGTGCTTCGCCATGATCTCGTAGACGCCGATCTGCTTGGCCCAGTCGGCCCTGGCTTTGTAGATGGGTTCGAGGATCTGGGCGATGTTGAGTGCGTGATCCTCCATGGTGATCGTGCGCTCGAGGGCGGCCAAGGCCTGTTCCTGATTTGGATCGATGTCCAGAACCTGGCGATAGGTCTCAACGGCTGCAGCCACCTCTTCAAGTTCGGTCTCGCGAAGTGCCGCCAGGCGAACCAGGAGTCGGACCCGCTCGGAGTCGTCGTCGCAGAGAATGAGTTGGCGCGACAGGGTATCGCCAAGCTCGTGCCACTGCTCGCCCTGGACATAGAGCCGATCCAGAGAACGCAGCGCCTCGCGGCTCTCGCCGTCGTGGCTAAGGATCTCGTTGTAGGTCGAGATGGCCTCTTCCGGATTCTGCAGCATCTCCTCGTGAATGGAAGCGATGCGCAGGAGCAGACTGAGGCGCTCACCAGGATCGGTCGAGATGTCGACCTTCTTGCGATAGACCTCGAGCAACTCGGGGTATTTCTCAGCCCTAGTAAAGATGCGATCCAGGGCCTCGATGGCCGCGGCATCGTCCGGCTCGATGTTCAGAGCCGAGCGATAGTAATGGACTGCCTTTTCGCTGTTGTCGAGCCGTTCGTCATAGGCCGTCGCGACCTTCATGCACAGCTCATGGCCAAGCGCAGGATCGAGATCGCCGGTGTCGATGGCAGCTTCGAAGAGTGCCACCAGCTTGGTGCGGCCCTCGTCGAGCAGTTGACTCAGCTCTTCCAGTTCGTTCTTTGCGGCTTCGGTCGATGGGTCCTCACGGAATGCCCGCGAGAAGGCTTCAAAACCATTCTCCGCGTCGCCCAGTCGCTTGGTGTAAAGCTCGCCGATTCGCATAAGAAGATCGACGCGACGCATCTGATCTTCAGAGGCTTCGAGCTGAATCTCGTGAACACGAATGAGCTTGGTCCAGTCGTTGATCTGCTCGTAGATCGGCTCGAGGATGCCAGCGGCTTCGAGCTTTTGGTCCTCGTTGTCGAGGTAGGCCTCGAGACCGGAGCGCGCCTCGGCGTGCTGCGGCTGCAGATCGAGAATCTCTTGGTAGGCGGTCAAGGCCCCCTGTGGGTTCTTGAGCTGCGACTCTCGGATCACGGCCAGTCGAAGCTTGAGAGCAGCAAACTGCTCCGGATCTTCATCGGCGCCAACGATAAGGAGCTGTCGACCAAGGGTGTCGACCAGATCGGACCAGCGCTCGTTGCGGCTAAAGATTCGGTCAAGGGAGCGCAGCGCCGTCAGGTCCTCTGCATCCGTGTCCAGGATGGCCTGGTAGGTCTCGATGGCACGGTTGTCATCTTTGACCTCGTCTTCGTAGAGCTGACCAATCTTGTATTGGATCTCCACGCGCGCGTCAGGATCCGTGCTCAGGTCGAGCTTGCGACGATAGATGTCTAGAAGCTCTTCGTAGCGCTCGCGGCCAAGGTAGAGCCGCTCGAGGGCGTGAATGGCGGCCTCGCTCGACTCATCAGCTTCGAGAATCTGCGTGTTGACCGCAAGAGCCTTATCGATGTCACCAAGCTCCTCTTCGAGCACTCGAGCAACCACCAGCATGACCGGCAGCGCATCGGTGATATCCGAGAACTTCTCAATCGAGGCCTCGTAGGCCTCTACGATCTCGGTCCAGGCACCAGTCTCCTGTGCCAGGCGCTCGACCTGTTCACGAATCCATTCGGCCTGATGATCTTCGGCGTGCGCCGTCAACCACCAACCAAAGGCGGCGCCCTTGTCACGCAACTTCTCTTCGCAGTACTCGGCGATGACTTTGATGCGTTCCTGGCGGGTGCTTGGATCTTCGGTCTGCCGAAGTTGAATCTCCAGCGCCGTCACGAGTTTGCGTGGATCGCGTCCCTCCTCGTAGAGGGGAATGAGCGCTTCGGCAGCTTCGAGATTGTTCTCGTCGATGCTTAGCACTCGCTCGAATGCACGCATCGCGCGATCCGCTTTGCCAATCTCGTCGCGATAGGTGATGGCGATCTTCTTGGCGATCGAGAGTTTCAGCTCATCGGGAGCGTTGTCGAGCTCGCGCTCGAGCACGCGCACGTACTCATCAAGCTTGCCGGCCTCGCGGTAGAAAGCCTCCAGATCATCCCAGGCGCCCAACTCGAGGTAGAGCTTCTTGAGCGAATCTTGCGCGCGGCGATGGTTGCTATCGAGCTCCAAGAGTCGACGCCATGCGCTGACGGCTTTTTCTGGATCCGAGATCTTGTCGGTGTAGAGCAGACCGAGCTTCTGCAGCGCATCGACCTGTGACTTGCTGTCGCTGGCAACGTTGGCTTTGAGAGAGCAAACCGTCGCGAGGCCCTCCCAGTTCTTGCCGCGCTCGTAGAGTTTTTCGAGCTCGCCCAGGGCTTCCTCGTGTTCGGGCTCGAGCTCGAGGACCTTCTCCCACCAGTGCGTGCACACATCAGGCTTCTTGACCCTGGTGGCGGCAAGCTTGGCAATCTCATAGACGAGGGCTGCGCGATCGGAATCGTTGGCTCGCTCGACCTCTCGCTCACGAAGAGCAATGAGCTTCTCCCAATCTCGGCGTTTTTCGTAGACCTCGAGAAGAGGTGTAGCGGCGTCCTGGTTATCAGGATCCAGCTCCAGCACCTGTTCAAAGGCCTTGATTGCCTCAGCCTGGTTGCTGAAGCGATCGATGTACAGGTTGGCGATCTGCAGGTAGAGATCGATCTGCTCGGCTCTCGACTCCAAGAGCGGAGCCTTTTTCTGAAGCGTACCGACCAGATCGGGCCAGCGCTTCATGCTCTCGTACTGCTGCGCCAGCTCGTCGAGGGTTTCGATGTCGTCCTCGTTGATCGCCAGGATCGCCGAGTAGGTGTTGACGACCATGACGTCGTTGCGCACCTCGCGATACGCTTCGATCATTTCGCGCAGAATGGCGACGCGCTCGCCGTCAGTCTTGGCGGCCTTCTGCTCTTCTTCCTTGAGAGCCTCGATGAGCGCGTTCCACTTGGCACCTTCGCGAAGCACGCGAGCGTATTCACGGCGAGGGCTACGCATCGTGGGGTTGCCCTGCACGACCTTGCGCCATGCGTCGATGGCTTTGTCGGAATTGTCGCCCTCGGTTGCACGGGCCTCATCCATCTCAGCCTGCAGTGCCGACGAGATGTCCTCGTCGACCGCTGCTTCTTCCACCTTGGCTTTGGGCGCTTTGGGAGCGGCCTTGACGGGAGCTGCTTCCGCCACTTCAGGCTCCGCAACTGGCTCGGCCTCGGCCGACTCGGCTTCTGCCGACTCGGCTTCCATCTCGGTGTCGCTGCTGGCGGACGCACCCTCGGCAGCAGAGCCATGCTCAGCTTCGAAATCGTTCAGGTCGGGCGTTGCCGCTTCGATCTCACGAACGATGGCAAAGTACGAGCGTGCACGCTCGATGTCAGCGGTTTCTTTCCAAGCGATGAGACCAGCCTGCACCGCGATGTACAGACGTTGGTCACC
>JAHEAK010000208.1 GCA_024642805.1 Kofleriaceae bacterium
TGGCGCTATCATGGAAGGCCAGGCAACGCCGGCGCAGATCGGTGGCCTCTTGATCGCACTGCGCATGAAAGGCGTTACCGCACAGGAAATCGCGGGCGCGGCCAGTGCCATGCGTCTGCGGGCCACCCCCATCCAGTGCCCAGACGTGAATCGCGCCGTCGATACCTGCGGAACCGGTGGCGACGGCTCGGGCAGTGTCAACGTCTCGACGATGGCAGCCATCGTGTGTGCGGCCGCCGGCGGCCTGGTCGCAAAGCACGGCAATCGCGCACAGAGCTCGCGCTCGGGCTCGGCCGATGTCCTGGAGGCTCTCGGCGTCAAGATCGATGTACCCGTGAGCACCGTCGAGGCGTGCATGCGCGAGCTCGGCATTGGCTTTCTCTTCGCGCCAAGTTTTCACGCGGCGACACGTCACGCCGCCGGGCCGCGCAAGGAGCTTGGCACTCGGACCATCTTCAATTTGCTCGGCCCACTGACCAACCCGGCGCGTGCTCGCAATCAGGTGATCGGTGTGTTTGCGCCCGAGTGGTGCCGGCCCGTGGCGGAGGCGCTCGCCAGCATGGGAGCTCGACGCATCTACGTCGTGCATGGCGAGGGCGGCATCGACGAAATCTCGGTTTCCGGGCCGACGCGAATGTGCAGCTACGACGAAGCGATCGGCGAAGTCCTCGAGAGCGAGATCGGGCCGGAGAGCTTTGGTCTCGAGCTTGCCAACGAGGCCGAGCTGGCCGGAGGCGACGCACAGTTCAACGCCGAGTTCGCTCGCTCCCTCTTTGCAGGGGCAAAGGGCGCCGGGCGCAACGCCGTTATCATGGAGGCGGCTGTGGCGCTGCACGCGTGCGGCCAGGCCACTGATTTCCGAGACGGGGCCCACCGAGCGGCGCAGGCCATCGATAGCGGCGAGGCAAGTGCCAAGCTCAAGGCGCTGATAGAGCTGAGCAACGACCTCTAATGCGCGCTTTTGGTAAGATCCTCCGATGAGCATTTTGGCGCAAATCCTGGCCGACAAAGGGCCAGAGGTGCAGAGCGCCATGGACCTGTGTCCATTTGTGGAACTCGAGGAGCTCGCTCGCGCGCAGGCGCCAGCTCGTTGCTTGGCGAGCGCACTGCGCAGGGGCACCGACGAGCCCGTGCGTTTCATCGCTGAGTTCAAGCGGGCCTCGCCCTCCGCCGGGGCCATTCGCGCAGGCGCCATGCCCGAACAAATCGCAGGACTCTACGAGCAGGCGGGCGCGAGTGCCATCTCGGTGTTGACCGACGAGAAGTACTTTGACGGCTCGCTGCACTTCTTGGACAGGGTGCGCTCCTCCTGTGCGCTGCCCGTCCTGCGCAAGGACTTCATCATCGACCCCTATCAGGTCGTCGAGGCGCGCGCCCACGGGGCCGATGCACTCCTCTTGATCGTTGCCGCGCTCGATCGCTTGCAGCTGCGCGAGCTGTACGCCCTGACACGAGAGTGGGGCATGCGCGCGCTGGTTGAAGTTCACGACGAAGGGGAGGCAGAGGTGGCCGTCGAGTTGGGGGCTGAGTTGATTGGCGTCAATCATCGCAATCTGGCCACCTTCGAGATCGATCGAGAGCTCACCCTGCGCCTGGGACGCGTGATGCCATCCCACGTGATCCTTGTCGGCGAGAGCGGCATTCGCAATGGCGCCGATGTGGCGAAGCTCGGTCGCGACGGTGCCCACGCGGTGCTGGTTGGAGAAACACTGATGCGTGCAGAGAACCCCGGTGAGGCCTTGCAACAGCTTCGGAGCGAATCATGACCCTAATCAAAGTGTGTGGCGTAACCACGCTGGAGGACGCTCGCTTCCTGGCGACTTCGGGCGTCGACTGGATTGGCCTCAACTTCTGGCGTGAGTCCTCGCGCTACGTAGACCGCTTGCGGGCGCGCACCATCTCGGTCGAAGCCAAGCGCGTCAATCCCAATATCAAGATCGTTGGCGTCTTCGTCAATCACAGCGCCAAGGAGATCGAGGCTGCGAGCCTCGCTGCTAAGTGCGACTACGTGCAACTGCACGGCGATGAGAGTCCAGTCTTCGCCAAGCGCTTTGGCGACAACTGCATCAAGGCAATGTCAGTACAACACGAGATGGATGTGGGGCGTTTCCTCGAGTACGAGTGCAAGTGGATGCTGGTCGATGCCGCCCAAGAGGGCTATGGCGGCTCGGGCGCGCTGGCCAACTGGGAGTTGGCCGCGCGAGTGGCGAGTCGGCGTGACCAAGTCTGGTTGGCGGGTGGCCTGGCTCCTGACAATGTCGCCGCGGCTATCGCCAAAGTGAAGCCCTACGGTGTCGATGTAGCCTCCGGCGTCGAGAGCGCGCCAGGCGTCAAGGATCGCGAGAAGGTTGCTGCCTTCGTAGCAGCGGTTCGGAGATGCTCATGAGCGCTGTGCCCGGCAAGGGGCGCTTTGGTGAGTTCGGTGGCCAGTATGTAGCGGAGACGCTGATGCCGGCGGTGCAAGAGCTGGAGGCGGCCTGGGCCAGCCTGGCAGGCGACGAGGCCTTTGAGCACGAGCTGCAGGTATTGCTCGACGAGTACGTAGGCCGGCCCTCGCGACTCACGCTGGCCAGTCGCCTCTCGGAGCGATTTGGAGTAAGAATTTATCTCAAGCGCGAAGATCTCAATCACACGGGCGCGCACAAGATCAACAACTGCCTCGGGCAGGCTCTGCTCGCCAAGCGCATGGGCAAGACCAGGCTCATCGCCGAAACCGGCGCAGGGCAGCACGGCGTGGCCACCGCGACGGTCGCGGCACTCCTCAATCTTCCCTGCCAGGTGTACATGGGCGCCGAGGACGTGGAGCGACAGGCGCTCAACGTGTTTCGCATGAAGCTTCTGGGCGCGGAGGTGACCCCGGTACACGCTGGCTCCAAGACCCTCAAAGATGCCATGAACGAGGCCCTGCGCGATTGGGTTACCAATGTTAGGGACACCTACTATCTCATCGGATCGGTAGCCGGGCCGCACCCCTATCCCGAGATGGTGCGCGACTTTCAGGCGGTCATCGGCAAAGAGGCGCGGCGGCAAATTCTCGAAAAGGAGGGCCGCTTGCCCGACGCGCTGGTCGCATGCGTCGGCGGAGGCTCCAATGCCGCGGGTCTCTTTTCGCCCTTCGAAGACGACGTCGATGTTCGCTTCTATGGGGTCGAAGCGGCGGGCGAAGGCGTTGCCACAGGCAAGCATGCGGCAACTCTGACCAAGGGGCGCGTGGGCGTCCTGCACGGCTCCAAGTCCTACGTGCTCTGCTCGGAGGAAGGGCAGATTACCGAGGCGCACTCCATCAGCGCCGGTCTCGATTATCCGGGCGTGGGTCCCGAGCACTCTTTCTGGAAGGACTCGGGGCGAGCGCGCTATCTGCATCGAACCGATGCCCAGGCGCTCGCCGCTCTCGAGCAACTGGCCAGAGACGAGGGCATCATCTGTGCGCTCGAGACCGCGCACGCGCTCGCGGCCCTCGAGGTAGTCGCCAGGGATGTTGGCAGTGAGGGCCTCATCGTGCTTTGCCTCTCGGGTCGCGGTGACAAAGACATGATGACGGTCGCCAAAGCCCAGGGGGTGACGATATGAGCGGAGCCAGTCTGCGGGCTCGTCTGGCCAGCATTGCCGAGGAGGGCCGCAGTGCCCTCATCGTCTATCTCACCGAGGGCGACCCGAGTGTCAAGGCGACCACGCCGCTTCTCGCTGCCCTGGCGGATGCCGGCGCCGATGTCATCGAGCTAGGGGTTCCCTTCAGCGATCCGAGTGCTGATGGCATCGTCATCCAGGAGGCCATGCAACGCGCTCTCCTGGCCGGAGGAGGCCTGGTCGCAAGCCTGAAAGCCGTGAAGGACTTCCGCGCGCTCGGCTACGACACACCGATCGTCTTGTTCGGGTACTACAACCCGATCTTCGTGCGCGGCCTGGAGCGTTTTGCAAAAGAGGCTGCGGAAGCGGGCGTGGACGCGCTCTTGACCGTCGATGTACCGAGCGATGAGCTCGACGAGTTGTACAAGCCCTTGCGCGCCCACGGCATCGGCGTGGTGCCGCTTCTGGCGCCAACCTCGACAGCCGAGCGCATCGCCGAGGTGGCTCGATTCGAGCCAAGCTTTGTGTACTACGTGAGCATGACCGGCGTTACCGGGGCCGCTTTTCAGGGCGCCGCTGGCGGTGCCAAGCGGGTCGAGATGATCCGCAAGCGCTGTGGTGCGCCGATCGCTGTTGGCTTCGGAATCAAGACCGCTGAGGATGCCAGGGCAGTGGCCAAGTACGCCGATGCGGTGGTGGTTGGTTCGGCATTGGTGCGGCGCATTGCCGACGCTGGCTCCGAAGAGGCGGCGTGTGCGTCGGTGGCCGAACTCACTCGCGAGCTGCGCGCGGCGATGGGCAAGGGCTAACGCGAGCTAGAGGTTGAGCCTGCGACGCACGTCGATGATGGCGGCGCGGAGCTCGTCGTCCTCGATGCCACTGGCTTCGGTCTCGATGGCTGCAAGTGCCGCGCCCTGCGCAGGCGCTGGCAGTGCTCGCTCTTTCAGAGGCGTGCGCCGAATCTGTTGAGCAGCCGAGAGGGCGTCGTTGGCGGGGCCGCTTCGACGTCCCAGGTGAAAGCGAAGGTCGCTGACCAACTCGGAACCACAGAGAGTGTTGGCCTTGGCGATGATTTCGTCTTTCAAGAAGCTCAGTTGATGTAACCAACTGGCGCTGTCGACGCGAACCCAGAGGGTGCCTTTGTCGAGAGCGTCGGGGGTGGTACGAGCCGCAACCTTGGCTCCCACGATCGATTCCCATTGAATGAGGAGTCGGTGCTCGCGGACTTCCTTGGCGATGCCATGGCGCTTGAGCACCGAGCCAAGCGCGTTCTTGGCAGCGCTCGGCCCAAGCTGGGCATCTCGTTGGCGCTTGCGGCGTTTCTGAAAGCTCTGCACGGCTCTACCTGGCTCTACCTAGCTATAGTTAGCTCGACCTCGCTCTGCCTAAAGAGAAGGCCCAGCTAGTCTTCGCGGAGTCGACGCACGAGTTCGCGAAGTCGTCTCGAGCCACCGGCGTCGCGGTATACGAATTTGAGCCCGGTGCCACCGTTTGGCAAGTGATAGGTGGCTTTGCCCGAGATGGAGATGGGGCTGACCGAGCCGGGAGGCATGATCTCCAGGATGACCTCGGTCTCGAGCGCCAGCGGCTCCTCGGTGGCGAGCATAGCGCCGCCGACACTGATCTCACCAAGGGTGCATTGCACCATGTCGGCGCTATCGGTGGTGCGATAGCGAACCTCGATGTCGAGGGGCAGGCGACTGTGTTTGCGCTTGGTGGGCGTGTCGAGCTCACCACTGATCGTGCCCAGCAAGAAGTCGCGCTTCTCGCCCTCGTCGGCAGCAAACTCAACGACAGCGCCGGCTCGCACTCGCAGGCGCGGTAGCGCGGGTCGCCACGATCGCACAACGCCGCGCACCAGGACCTTGTTTGGCAGTGCCGGGGCGACCAGTTCAATGATCACCTCGGTGCCTTCCTCAAGCTCCGCAGTCGTCGGGCAAAAGAGGCCGCCGGCCGGCAGATCCTGCTGGTAGTGCTCCCCGAATTCCGCGTTAGTGCGGAAGCGAACCTTGAGGATCTGCATGGTTTGCGTAGTAGCCTAACACAGGGCGACGAGCAGGCGCATGACGCCTACCACCTTGTGTGCAGGCTATTTGTCCTTGGCTGGTGAGACGGCTTTCGTTGTGCGCTTGCGCTTCTTGGGGGCGCCCTCGCTGCTCTTGGGCTTGCTCGCGAGCGTGCCTTCACCGGGGCTCACTGCCTTCGGGCTGCTTGCCGGCGCTTTGGCCCGTCGCTTGGCGCGGGGGCTTTTGGCCTTGGCTTGCTCGGCGACCGCTTGGTCGCGCAGATCCGCAACCAGTTGTGCGTCGCTTGCTCGTCGTTGCTCGAGGCGCTCGAGTTGCCCAGAGATCGCCTCAATGCGTGTGGCCAGGTCCAGGACTTCAGCTCGACTCGGAATGTCGAGGCCAACTCGAACCCTATCGAGCATCTGCCTGGCCAGGCTTCGGAGTTTGTCGGGAAGGGAGAGCATGCGAGTCGTTCGGGCTCGGTCGCGCTTATTGGCAGGCATGGGCAGGAGCGTCTGTGTCAGAGGCATTGCGGTCCCAAGGCTCTAACGCAATGCGTCAGCTTGTCAAGCTTCCCAGGGCTCGACCTGAAAAGCTTGCTACCCTGTGCCGGGTATGGCGCGACCTCGACGTGCGAGCTTCAGCATCGTCGCGATGACCGCCATGCTCTTTTCGGCTGCCGGTATCGCCTACATGGCCTCGGTCTCGTATCCCGATGAGCTGGGTATCGTCGATGCGAGGCTGGCTCAGCATCAAGAGAGTGCTTCACGCATCGGCATGCGCCTGCGAGCCGAGGTTGGCCAGTTGGTCGATCGGGCCGCTTCGTCGACACTGCATGAGCTTGAAGAAGATCGAAGGGACCTGGCGCTCTTCGTCATCAGCAAGGAGGGCGAGCTCTTGTTGCCATCGGCGGAACCCTTGCGCTTGCCTTCGGAAGAAGCCCAAGAGGGGCTCTTGCCGGGTCGCGGCTTCCAGAATCGTCAGCGTCAACTGGCGCGTGCAGCAGCACTGGAGCGGGGCGAGTGCACGCTGAGTGCAGAGCCTTGCCAGGTCAGCTTTGGGCAGCGCCGTGCCGCTGCCGCCCTCTATGCTGGCGTGGTCGATTTTCCAGACTCTGGAGCGGAGGCGCTGCTCGGCTTAGCCCGACTCAATCGTGCCGAGGGAAAGAACGATCTTGCCGCCGCTCGCTATCAAGAGCTGGGCGAGCGCTTCGCTGGACGTTCCGATCCTCAGAGTATTCCCTATCGACTGCTCGCTGACATTGGCCTCTCGGAAGTGAGCTCCGTTGCATCGGCAAGTCTGGCCCTCTTGCGAAACGTTCTCGGCCAGAGCTACGACGCGCCCAACTCTCTCCTCGAAGTCGCAGCGCAGTCGGCGCTGCAAAGTCTGGCCGCTCACCCTCTGACCCAGGCCCAGCAACATGAAATGGCCATCCTGGCAGCGGAGCTAGCGACGGCTCAGGCAGACACCTTACGGGCCAAGCGACTGGCGACACGCCTTCCTGAAATCGTGCGCAGTGCCAGTCTCGAGCCGCGCTCCATGGTTGCGCCCTGGGCCACGCACAAGAACCTGGTGTATCGGCAAGGCGAGGATGGGCGCATCTACGGGCTTATGTTGAGCGAGCTCCAGCTGCAAGACATCGCCGTGCAGGCCGCTACCGCCGTCGGCTTGCACTCCTCGCTGGTGCCACGCGTGCAGGGCAATGGCACCAGGCATACCGGAGACGCTACCCGACGCGCCCAGGCCAATCTCGGGCCGCTCTTTCCGCATCTCGCCCTCGTGCTTTGGGATCAAGGGCAGGGCGATGCAGCCATGGCGGATATCGCCGAGGCTCGACGTCGCCATCGGGCCATCACTGGTGGCCTGGTGGCAATTTTGGTGCTCGGCCTTCTTGCCACCATTCGCGGCGCAGCACGTGAGCGCGAGCTTGCCCGTCTCAAGAGTGACTTCGTGTCGACGGTCTCCCATGAGCTCAAGACGCCACTCACATCGATACGAATGTTTGCCGAGATGCTTCGCGAGAACGTTGCCGGCTCGGATCGCAAGAAGGAGGTGCACTACCACGACATCATCGTCAAAGAGAGTGAGCGCCTCGGCCTCCTGATCGCCAGCATGCTCGACTACGCCCAGATAGAGAAAGGCACCAGGAACTATGCCGATAGCCGCGAGCTCATCGCGGGCCTTGCTCGTGACTCGGTCGAGACCTTCATGCGGCTGCGTGAGGGCCAGGGGCCGGAGCTTGTGCTCAAGGTGGCCAGCGAAGCCGAAGAGCTACTGGTCAGCGTCGACCGCGAGGTCATCGTGCAGTGCTTGCTCAATCTCTTGTCCAACGCCGCCAAGTACGGAGGCGAGGGGGAAATCGAAGTCTCCGTGCAACCTTCGGCCAGCCCCGGGTACGTCGAGGTGTCGGTGCGCGACCAAGGTCCTGGTGTGGCAAGTTCGGAACACGAGAAGATTTTTAGGGAGTTTTACCGGGCTCCAGATGCGGTAAAGTCAGCCATTGAAGGTACGGGCCTCGGTCTCGCGCTCGTCAAGCGCCATGTCGAGGCGCTGGGCGGCAACGTAGCGCTAGAATCGAGTCCAGGTCGGGGCGCGACCTTCACCATACGTCTAAAAGTAATCAACCGACTATCGTGAGCGAAGCAAACACGAAGATCCTCGTCATCGAAG
>JAHEAK010000209.1:0-385 GCA_024642805.1 Kofleriaceae bacterium
CTCGTCGTAGACGACGTTCTCGAGCACCGAGCCAAAGCGCAGCGCGTTGAAGATGTCGGGCTCGGCTTCTTGCGAAAGATTGATGACCTTGGCGTAGCAACCGCCTTCGATGTTGAACACGCCCTCGTCGGTCCAACAGTGCTCGTCATCGCCGATCAGGTAGCGCTTCGGATCTGCCGAAAGCGTGGTCTTCCCGGTGCCTGACAGGCCAAAGAGGATCGAGGCCTCGCCATTTTCACGACTCTCGGTGGCCGAGCAGTGCATCGAGAGCACGCCGCGCTTGGGCATCAGATAGTTCATGATGGTGAAGACGCCCTTCTTCATCTCGCCGGCGTACTCGGTGCCGAGGATGACAAACTCCTTGGAGGCGAAGTTGAGCGCGACG
>JAHEAK010000209.1:395-8239 GCA_024642805.1 Kofleriaceae bacterium
AATGCGCCGCCGTTGAAGATGACGTAGTCGGGCTGGCCAAAGGTGCGAAGCTGCTCGGCCGTCGGGCGGATGAGCATGTTGTGCATGAAGAGCGCGTGATACGCGCGGGCACACACGATGCGAACCTTGATTTGGTACTTCTTGTCCCAGCCGGCGAAGGCGTCGACGCAGAAGAGCTGCTCGCGGGTGTTGAGGTAGTCAATGGCACGCTCGCGGCTGATGGCGAAGACGTGCGGATCGGACTTGATGTTGACGTCGCCCCACCAGATATCGCCCGAGGAGCCAGGCTCGTTGACGATGCGCTTGTCGCGCGGGCTGCGGCCCGTCTTCTCGCCAGACATTGCGACCATCGAGCCGGTGTTGGTGATTGCGGTGCCCTTCTCGTTGCGGAGAGCGAGCTCGTAGAGCCTCGAGGGCGAGGCATTGCGGACGACGTTGGTCACCGTGATGCCGTGTGTCTGGAGGTTAAAATGGTCTGGCATGGTCCGATCCTTGTGCGTTTGTGCGGGGGGACTGGACCAAAAAATCGTTGCGAGCCAGTTGGCGTAGACTTTGCGACAAGAGCGCGCCGTTGGCAACCGATCTTGTTGGAACTACAGGCAGATAGAGGGACGACGGCGGGCATCGCCAGGGCTTGGGATGTGATGAGCTGCCAGATCATGGCCCTTTGAAACACGCTTGGCCCGTGCGAGGCTCGGTCACCACATTACGAAGTATCTAAGCGGCCAACACTTTTGGTAAAAGCTCCGCACCCCTGGCACCGATCCAACTCACTGGAGAGTTCATGTTTCGCACTTCCGTCGTCGCCCTATCCGCTTTGCTTGTCCTGTTTGCGGCTCTTCCGAGCGCCACGGCCAAACCAAAGAAAGCCAAAGCACCGGCTAGCGCCTGCGGACTGAGCTACCTGCCCTTTGTCGAGGGCACGAGCTGGACCTACGTCTACACAATCCCACCCGGCATCGAGGATCAACCTGGCGTGCTCAAGGCCAAGATGCCCGAGAGCTTCACCATCAACGTCAAGAGCGTAGTGAGCGAAGGCAAGTCGGCCACCATTACCCTTGCGGAGAGCTACCGCAAAATCACGCGCGAGACCGTGCTCACCTGTAGCGAGAGCGGCTTGCGTGTGCCCCTGGAGAGCTTCTTCTTCGCCGGCGAGTTGCCTGGCGCGCTCGGCATCAGCACCGCGAATCTGACCGAGAAAGGCGAGCTCTACCCAGGCAAGAGCGGCCTCAAGAAGGGCGAGTCCTTCTACGTGGAGGTGCGCGGGCCTCTCGAGCGTGTGCCGGGCGGCGATAGCAAAGTCGTTCATCTGAAAGCCAACCTCGAGATCGAGCGTCAGATCACGGTCGGCAACAAGGAGGAGGTCGAGGTCGAGCACGGCATCCACAGCGCCACCGCTGTCGAGGTCGCCGTCTCCGGTCGCGTCATCCTCGAGCCAACCCCGGATAAGCCTATGCCCATGCCGCAAGGCATCGCCCAGCTCTGGTTCACGCCCGACATTGGTCTGGTTCGCGCCTACAATCGCCTTGGCGAGGGCTGGGAGCTCAGCTCGCACAAAGACGCAGCTGGCCAAGAGATTCCCTTCTAGGCGGCTCTGAGCTCTTCTAGCGGCTCTACCGGGCCGCTCGTCAGCGGCTCTTCTCGCTGCTAGCTGCTAATCCATGCGGCACAGGAAGAAGCTCAAGTACCTGCCTTCGGGGAAACCCGGGCGAATCGGATGATCGCTTGCCGCTCCGCGCGCCTCACACACCACGAGCTCGCGACGCACATCGCTGCTGGCGTCGGCTAACACCTCGAGCAAGTGATCGTCGGTGACGTGGCTGGAACACGAGGCCGAACAGAAGACGCCGCCTGGCTGCACGACGCGCATGGCCTGGGCATTGATGCGCCGATATGCGCGCAGGCCGTTCTTAAGAGCCTTCTCCGACGAAGCAAAGCTCGGCGGATCGCAGATGACCAGATCGAAGCGACGTCCCGCTTTGACGGCCTCGTCCAAAAACTCGAAGCAATCGGCGGCGACGAACTCGTGATCGTCAGCCTTCAGGCCGCTCAGCTCGAAGTTGTGCTTGGCGGCCTCGATGGCCTGAGGCGCGATATCCACCGTGGTCGTGCGGGTTGCGCCGCCGAGGGCAGCGGCGAGCGAGAAGCCACCGGTGTAGCCAAAGAGATTGAGCACGCGCAGCCCTGCACTGCGCTCACCAACCAGTCGGCGGTTCTCGCGCTGATCCAGGAAGAGCCCGGTCTTCTGGCCCGTACGCAAGTCGACATCCATGACTGCTCGACCTTCGCGTATACGCGATGACTTGGGCGGCTGCTTGCCGATCCACACGCGCTCACGCCCGACTCGTCTTGCCGAGATGCCATGCACCGTGTGACCGGCGCTCTGCAGGCCCGTGCGGATATCCTCGACATGTGCTCCCCAAAGGGCTTCCGCCGCTGCGCCATCAAAGAGTGCAATCGCTTGCCCCGCGTAGGAGTCGAGAACCAGCCCAGGCATGCCGTCGCCCTCGCCGTGGATGAGCCGCAGCGCGTCGGTCTCTCGCAAGCTCGGATCGTGTTTTCTGCGCTGGCCGGCGCGCCGCGCTCGCTCGCGAATCCACTTGCCATCGATTTCGACTTGCAGCCGCAGATCGAGGATGCGCAGGCGAATCGGCGAATCCGGATCCACGAACGCCAGGGCAAAGGCACCCTTCTCGTCTGCGACGTGCACCAGCTGCCCTGGTTTGAGCTTGCCGTCGATCTGCACGCCTTGATCAAAGACCCAGGGATGCCCCCGCTGAATGTAGCGCCGCAGTTTCTTGCGCAGGCGGACTTCGACTCGCTTAGCCATCGGGCCAAACTATAGCGACTCGTCGTAGACTTGGCGCGTGCTCGACCGTCTTCCCTTGGCGCAAGCGCTGATCGCAATCGCAATCGCTGTGCTTGCCGGCTGCTCCTCGTCGCCCAACGCGCGAGCACCCGCGCCTTTGCCAGCCAACGCAGCACGGAGCCAAAAGGCCGATCACGACATGATCCGCGTGCCCGCCGGGCCCTATCGCCTTGGCTCCACACAGGCGGAGCGCGAGCAGGCCTATGAGGACTTCAAGGCAACCAGTGGTCGAGACAGTGCTCGCCGCAACCACTGGTTCGACAAGGAGCTCGAGGCCAGACAAGCGACACTCGATGCCTACGCCATCGATAGATGGCCGGTGACCCAAGGCGCGTATCGCGAGTACCTGCGCAGTGAGGGCTTAGAGGGCCCGCACATCACCGAGGCACAGTGGCGCGCGCAGGGCTTCATTCAGGACTATCAACGCGAAGTGCAGCGTTTCAATTGGACGGGACAGGAGTACCCGAAGGGACGCGAGGATCATCCCGTGGTCCTGGTCACCGCCGCGGAGGCCGCCGCCTACTGTCACTGGCGAGGACGCCTCGTTGGGGAGACGCGAGTCTTGCCAAGCGCCGAGCAATTCGAAAAGGCCGCACGTGGCCCAAGCGGGGCCGCCTACCCTTGGGGAGAGAGCTACGATCCAGAGCTGCTCAACAGCGCTGACCATGGCCCGCGCGACACGGTGCCGGTTGGATCGTATCCACGTGGCGCGTCGGCAGCGCACGTGGAAGGCATGGCGGGTAATGTCTTTCAGTGGACATCGACAGGCTGGCCGCTGGCGGCGGGAGGCAGCCCGAAAGCCAAGACGGGTGCTAATGCGGGTCGCGTCACGGTGAAAGGTTCGGCATGGGACGATCACGGCGGCGTCGGCCGAGCGGCTTCAGCCCATGGTCGTCCCGCGGGTGTGCGCCATGCCATCGTCGGCTTCCGCTGCGCCAGCGACCTGCGCCAGCGCTAATCGCTGCTCTCATCGCTATCGCTATGGCCTTCGCGCTTGCCCTCGCCTTGGCCCTCGCGCGAGCCGCTCTTGCTGCGCAGCCACTCTTGCATGATGACGCGTTTGAGCGCCGCTTCGTACTCTTCGTTGGCGTGCAAGCGAGTGCTGGGCACGTACTCGGCGATGAGAGCCAGTCCGATGCGCGACTCGACGGCCGCGCTGTCGTGTAGCGCCCGATACTTGAGCGGTGTCTCTTTGCGATCGAGATAGATGACACTGCCGAGCAGCGGTTTGCCGTCGCTACCTCGATACATGCCGATGGCGAACAGGTAACGGCCGTCGTAGGAAAACTGTGGCCCGGTCTCATCGGTGAGTGGCATCGACAAGAGCGCTTTGGGCTGCCCACCATCGGCAGAGACCACATAGATGTCGGCGTCGTCTCGATTGGGCGCCCTGGAGGCAAAGGCGATGGTGTTGTCGCTTGCCCACGCCGGAGTCATGTCCATGGGCCCATCGGTTAGGGCCACAGGGGTTCCAGAACCGTCGCTGGCAGCACGCCAGAGTTGACTCTCGCCCTGTTCCGAGACCGCCATGTAGACAAGCTCGTTGCCATCGGGGGAAATCGCCGGGCTGAGGATTTGCTCGGGACTGTCGATGATTCGCGTCGCCTTGCCGAGGCCAGTGGCGCCAAAGGGTGCGCGGTAGAGATCGAAGCTGCCCTCTTGATTGGAGCAGAAGTAAAGCCAGCTGCCATCGGGCGAGAAGCGCGGATCTCGCTGTACGCCCTCCGATCTAGAGAGCAACTCCGGCTGGCCGCCGGCGATAGGCACGCGCCAAAGGCGCGTGGCCGCGATGTCGGAGAGACCGCGATTGCTCACGAAGACCACCGTGCTGCCGTCGGGGGAAATCGTCGGGCTGCGATCGATGATGGTCTGCTCATCGCTCAGCTGGGTGAGCTCATACTGCCTGGCGCCGTCAGAGCGCACGCCAACCAGACGGCCACCGCGACTGCTGCGCTCGGTGGCGACCAGCATGATGCTGGTGTCCTTGCCCTGTGGCTTGTGCGAGGCAGGGCTGGGCCCACATGCAAACAAGGCGCTGGCAAAGACCAGCGCCCGGCAAGGAGCAGGAAGCCTTCGCGCTTGCCGAGTGCAAGCCACGAGAGCCGAACCTTATTGCCCGATGAGGGCCGTAGGCGGAGCCTTGGTGGCCCCGGCAGGAGGAGGCGGAGCTTCGGTTGCGGCCGCAGCTGGTGCCTCTTCCGCAGGCGCTTCGGCCGCAGGCTCAGGGGCGGGAGCAGGAGCAGGAGCCGCTTTGGCCTTGGGAGCCTCTTCCTTCAGCTCAGATGGCTCGTCGACGGCGTGCGCGTTTTTAGGTGCGTCGTAAGCCATGAAGAGCATGACAGCGAGCACGCCAACGCAAGCGCCTGCGATGATTCCGAGGGTCATCGCCTTTTTGCGAGCCTCAACGGAGGTCTGCTCGTAGACGATAAATTGCCGCTCTTGGTCGGGTGGCAGAGAGGTGAAGTTTTGGTACTCCATGGAATTTCCTCGGTCGAAAGTGTCTGTCTGGGTAAAGAAGTTGTGAACTTAACGCCGCAAGATCGCAGTGGTCAATGCAGCATCACAACCCTTAGCAAGAACTTGCTGGACTACCAGATCCTTTGTCGGCGTTGATGCGTAATGAGTAGACCTGTGCTGCAAGCTACTAGGACAGCTGGCCTTCGCCAAGGTTCCCGCAAAATGGTCCTGCGAGCATTCTTTTTCGGCGCCCTCGCGTGCGTGGCCTGCCAGTCCAGTAGCGAGGCCGCTCCCTCCAAGGCCGGCCCTTCCGCGCCAAGCGGCCAAGGCTCTAAAACTACATCGAAAGTTGCGCCAACCCCGCCGAGCCCCAACCTGGGCGTCACCGACAAGGGGATTTTTCCCGACCTCGACCAGAGCGTCCAGCTGCGCCTTAGCGCCGAGCTCAAAGCCGCCGAGGTCAGCGCTAGCTGGGATGAAGAGCGCCAGCTTCTGGTCCTGTACCGAGAGGGCTGGCCGGTCAAGGTCTATCCCACCCGCGGATCGCGCTCCCTGCGTGTCGGCGGCGATAGCGTCCACTTGCGCCCTGGCGACTACGCGGAGCTCTCCCCCCTCCTGCGCGGCAAGAGCCTTGCTCGGGTCGAGGCCAAGAGCGCGCGCGCAAGCGATCGCGACGAGGACGGCATTCCCGATGCTCTCGACATTCTGATTGGCGCGCACAAGACCGTCATCAACGGCGCCAGCTACGGCGGCGGCTACCAAAAGATTGCCTATCCCTGGGGCGACCTGCCTCGCGACCAGGGCGTGTGCACAGACGTGGTGGTGCGCGCTCTTCGAAATGCAGGCGTCGACATCCAGTCGGAGCTGCAGCGCGATATCAAGCGCCGGCCGGCCGCGTTTCCGATGGTCAAGAAACCGAATCCGAACATCGACCATCGACGGGTAAAGACCCTCCTGCCCTACTTTGAGCGCCAGTATCAAGAACACAGCATCGAGCTCGTCGACCAAGCGGATCCCTATCGCCCCGGTGACGTCATCTTCATGGACACCTTCCCCAGTCGCAGCGGCCCGGACCACATCGGCATCGTCTCCGACAGCGTGGGCGAGAGCGGCCTGCCCCTGGTCGTCAACAACTGGACCGACGGCTCGCACACCGCTGAGCTGGATCTCCTTGGCTGGGTCCCGGTCACCCATCGATTTCGCTTGCGAGATCGCCCCAAGACAGGTGGCGACTGAGGTTGCGTCGGGCCTGGGAGTCGGGGCCTGAACGTACCGCATGTCGGAGGACACCAGCGTAAGCCAATGTAATTACGTACGATCGACCTAGGTATGAGAATTGCGTAGATATTGCGCGTGTCCCGCCTGGTTCCCCTCTGTCTGCTCGCTTCCCTATCGGGTCTATTCGCCTGCGCCCCCGAGCTCGGCGGCGATGGCTTCTCTGGCGACAAGTCCGACGAGCCTTGCGGTGACGTCACCCACCCCGTCGACCTGAGCCCCGATTTTGCGGAGCGCGCCTTCAGCCAGCCGGTCGCCGCCATTCCCCATCCCACCGACGCCAACCGTTGGTACATCGTCGAGCAGCGCGGCATCGTCTGGACCATGGTGCGCGAGGCCGGGGCCACCACGCCGCGTCGTTTCGTCGATCTGCGCAGCCGTGTCAACTCGGAGCCTGGCGAGGGCGGCATGTACAGCATGGCCCTGCATCCCAACTTTGCTCAGAACGGCGAGGTCTTCCTGTCCTACACCGCTGCGATCGGTGGCGACGTCGATACTCTCGAGAGTCACATCTCTCGCTTCAAGAGTCTCGATGGCGGCCTGACTCTCGATCGCGATAGCGAGGAGATCTTGCTCAGCCTCGAGCAACCATTCATCAATCACAACGGCGGCCAGATCGCTTTTGGCCCCGATGGCATGCTGTACATCGGCTTTGGCGATGGCGGCAGCGCTGGCGATCCTGATAACCGCAGCCAGAACCCAGACCTGCCCTTCGGAAAAATTCTGCGCATCGACGTCGACGGCGGCGCTCCCTTTGGCGTTCCCTCTGACAACCCCTTTGCCCAGGGCCCTGGCCTCAACACGGTCTACGCGCTCGGTCTGCGCAATCCCTGGCGTTTCAGCTTCGACACCGAGACCGGCAAGCTCTGGCTCGCTGACGTCGGCCAAGACACCCAGGAAGAAGTCGACATCATCACGGCGGGCGGCAATTACGGCTGGAAGGTTCGCGAAGGCGACGCTTGCTTCGAGAGCTCGGTGTGCGAAGAAAACTTCATCAACCCCGTGGCCACCTACGGTCGCGAGGAGGGCGTGTCCATCAGCGGCGGCTTCGTGTACCGGGGCACCGAGCTTCCCGAGCTAATCGGGGCCTACATCTTCACCGACTTCGGATCGGGACGCATCTGGAGTCTCAAGGAGGACGCAACTGGCGAGTTCCATCGTGAGCTACTCCGCGAGACCGGCGAGAACATTTCTGGCTTCGCGCAAGACCTCGACGGCGAGCTCTTCGTGCTCGGCTGGAGCT
>JAHEAK010000210.1 GCA_024642805.1 Kofleriaceae bacterium
GGAGCCGTCTACGACATGGCCGGCAAGCGCGAACAGGCCGAGACCGAGCTTCTGGCCGGCCTGCAAGCCTTCCGAGGCATGCCAGAGGGCAAGACTGAAGAGATTGCCAGTTCCTTGCACAATCTGGCCGCGCTGGCTCTCGACGCCGGCGATCGCGCCCTGGCCAAGGAACGCTTCGAAGAATCGCTGGCACTGCGCGAGAGCTTCTTTGGCAAGTCCCATCCTTCGGTTGCGCAGTCCTGCCTTGGCCTGGGCGCGTTGGCCAGGCGCAACAACGAACTTCCACTTGCACGCAGCTACTACCAGCGAGCCGAGGCCATCTATCGGCAGGTCTTTGGCGAAGACTACGCAGCGCTTGGCGCGGTCCACAACAATCTCGCCATCGTCTTCATGAGCGAGAAGGACTACGCCCACGCCGTCGAGCAGCATGAGCGGGCACTTGCCATACGCAGCGCGCAATACGGCGTCGATCATCCGTTGGTGGCGCAGTCGTATAGTGGTCTTGGCAACGCCCTCTTGGCCTTAGGACGCGTAGACGAAGCCTTGCAGTACCACGAAAAATCCGTGGCTCTGCGTCGCAAGGCCTACCCACCGGAGCATCCATCGATTGCGATTGGCTTGCATGGACTGGCTGGCGCACTCTCGGGCGAAGGTGAATTTCAGAAGGCCATCGACACCCGCGGCGAGGCGATAGCGATCGTCCTGAAGGCGGGCGCGGACGCGGCCGATGTAGCGGAGATGGAGTTTGCGCAGGCTCGTGATCTCTGGCAGCTGCCAGGCGAGAAAGGCCGAAGCCAGGCGCTCGACTTGGCGCGCTCGGCACAAGCAGGCTATGAGAGCGCGGGCGAGAGCTCTGCAGCCGAACTCGCTGAGGTTGCGGCTTGGCTCACCAGCCACAGCAAGGTATAGAGCTGTCAGTGCAAGGATAGAGCTGTCAGTGCAAGGATAGAGCTGTAGGCTCGGCCACACGGAATACGGGGACTCCCTCCCCAGATTGGCCGCTTGGCTCCCCATGTGTGGCGTCAGTTGCGACAGGGCTCCGATTGCAACTAGCTGTTCTGCAAGGCTCTGAGTGGCGCGGATCTGCGGCGATGAACGGGCTTTCGGGCGGTCCCAAACTTGCTGAAGGAGAGTGTGTGCTGAAATCGATGCTCCTGCTCTTCGGATTCGCGCTCGCCGCATGCACCTTCGACACCTCGAATCAATCGCTCGGCGGCAATGATCTTGGCACCGCGGGCGGAGCGGATGCGGGTGGGGTTGGCGTCGACGTGGACGCTGGAGGCAATGTGACGCCGCCGCAAGAGGATGCGGCGCCACCGCAGGTGCCCAGCACGCAACTCATCTCTGACACGGCCATTGTTCGCTACTTCATCAACGACGCGCTCTTCTTCGAGACGCCAAGCCAGGTTCGCGATGCCATCGGCAATCCCGAGCTCAATCTCGACATCGTCGATCCGGACGAAAATGCTTCCTTCGTCAACGTCGACAGCCATCGAGGAATTTCCTTTTCGGAGATCAACGCCAGCACGCGCCTCACCGTGCCCATTGCTGACAGCAAGATTCACCAGCAGCTCGACGGTTCGCGTACGGGCACCATCGAGCTGGTCGTCGATCTGGAGGATGTGGTGTCTATTGGCAGTCGCATCAGTCACGTCGGCACGGGAACGGATGGCGGGCTCTTTACCTTGCGTGCCTCCGACACCAACACGGTCGACTTCTTCGTCAACAACCTTCCGACGGGCCGCTGGGTAGTGGACATGTCCAGTGGACGTATGGTGATCCATGTCGTTCTCGATACCAACGAGGTCACGGCCAGCGAGCGAGTGAAGCTCTACGTCGATGGCCAACGAGTCACGCCTTTGGTCATGTTGGCGCCGAACAAGAACGTCCGCATCAGCATTCCGACGGGGACGGGTCAGTCCTACACCCTCGGCAATCGCGAAATTGGCGATCGCAGCCTACAAGGCACCTTCTACTATGCCGCCATGTACTCGGGAGCGATGAGCGCTGACGTGGTTGCGCACAATGCCACTGTCCTACATGGCACCGACGACAGTTCGCAGATTGTCGGGCAGTAGCCAAGCGCGAGCGTCAGAACTGCGCTGAGCAGTGGGCCCGCCGGCGGCGACCGAGCGCCGGGGGTAGTGATAGGCTGTGGCCATGGGTCTGGCGCCACGCGGTCTGTCGATGTCTTGCTTCGCCGCGTCAGCTGCCCTGGTGCGGAGCCTGGCGCGGAGCATGATGCTTGCCCAAACGCTTGCCCTGATGCTTACCCTGATGCTTGGGCTCTCGGCTTGCGGCGGTGCCTTGCCGAGCAGTCCCTCGTCGGCCGCCCTGCACCGCGATCTGGAACGTCTGGTTGGCCTCGCCGACGCTGAAGGTTGGAGCATCGACCGAGTCGAAGTTCAGGAGGTCGAGCCCGCGGCTCTGATGTCGCTGTGCCGAACCACCGAGGAGAGTCGCTCGCAACTTTTGAGCTGGCTCGATAGCCGCATCGAAGCGCTGGGTGGGCCACCAGCACTTGCCTACGAAAGGCACGGCAGAGATCTAGGAGCTATCGACGAGCTCTTGACCCTCAGTCGGATTCGCATGGTCCTTGTGCAGGGCATGCGCAACGCCGAGCAAGACTGTCCCTTCTGGGTCGGGCAGAGCCGCGACTTTCGCGGACGGCAGATCCTAGATGATCGCTGGTTCGTGTCGCTGGGCGGCGGTGGCAAGGGCCTGCTGGTTCGCCAAGAGGGCGTCGTCGACGTCAACTTCGGCGGCGCGGGTCGTCTGCTGGCCGGTCGAGGCATTGGCCGACATGCGACTCTCTTAGCCGGCCTCGAGCTCGGGGTGGGCGCTGCTTTCCCCAAGGACGCTGAGGGTGATCGTGGTGCCCTCACACTGGCTATCGACAGTGTCGTTCCTCTGGTCTACCGCCATCGCCTGGTCAACTCCTACTGGGAAGCCGAGGCTGGTTACATCGCCCATACCACCGACCAGGACTACCAGACCACCCACGGCGTGCACGTCGGAGCGGCCATTGGTGGCTCTGCGGCAAGGCGGCGATGGATCTTTCCGGGCGCGGCACTGGGCATCAGTTACGAGCGCATCGTCGAAGACAAGATTCTGCACATCGTTAAGCTTGGCTTTCGCGTCGCCTTCGACGTCTCTCTCTAGTACCGCGGCAACGATGGTCCTACTCCGAGCGAAGGCACTGGCCATTCCCCTCCTAGCTGGAGAAGATCACACACCCATGGTGGGACCTGTGGATCTCGAGGTGCACGCGGGGGAAGCACTCACCATCACCGGCCCATCTGGGTCTGGGAAGAGCACGCTTCTGCGCTGTCTTGCCATCCTCGAGGCCCGCGCGCAGGGCAGCCTGCACTTTCTCGATGTGCAGGTTGCAAGCGCTGCGGTACCCGCGTTCCGACGCCAGGTGATCTACGTCGCGCAAACGCCACCGCGTTTTGCTGGCAGCGTCCTCGAGTCGCTGCAGATGGCCTTTGGCTTTGCGAGCAGCACGCAAGCCTTCTCCAAGGAGCGCGCCGCGGCCATGTGTGAGGAGCTGCTCTTGC
The DNA here is from genome assembly GCA_024642805.1 of Kofleriaceae bacterium. Classification (GTDB taxonomy): domain Bacteria; phylum Myxococcota_A; class Polyangia; order Haliangiales; family Haliangiaceae; genus NORP324. The sequence continues at coordinate 3,561 of JAHEAK010000210.1, forward strand.
CACCAGACATTCTTGGCCGCTCCCTCGCGCGGGTCTCGGGCGGCGAAGCCCAGCGACTCGGCATCGTGCGTGCGCTGCTCTTGGATCCAAGGGTCTTGCTCCTCGATGAGCCAACTAGCGCGCTGGATCTCGATGCCGAAGCCGCCGTGCACCACATGATCGAGACCTGGTTTGCCAAGGGCGATCGCGCGACCGTGTCGATTTCGCACAAGCGCGAGCTTCTGGCCTCGGTCGGCACGCGCCGCATGCACATGCTCCAGGGTCGGCTCGGGGAGGCCGCATGAACGCACTGCCCATCTCCAACTCCGGACTGGCCATCGCCGCCGGCTTTATCGCCCTGGCCGGGGGCGTGTCCTTTGCGCTGCGCCTGGGTGTTTCCAAGCGCCTGTGGATCGCCGCGCTTCGCACGGTGGTGCAGCTCGGGCTGCTCGGCCTGGTCCTCGAGTGGGTCTTCGATCAACGCAGCGTCATCGTCATCGTCGCCGTGATTGCCAGCATGGTGATCAACGCTGGCATTGCCTCCGTTCGCCGCACCGAGCGTCGCTACCAGGGCATCTGGCACAGCGGCCTGATCGCGGTTACCTGCAGCAGCGTCATCACCGCCTTTGTCGTTATCGAGCTCGTGATCCGCGTCGACCCCTGGTACGAGCCGCGCTACATCATCCCCTTGCTCGGCATGGTGCTCGGCAATGCCTTGACCGGTCTTTCCCTGTGTCTCGATCGGGTCATGGCTGATCTCGACGACAAACGCGATCAAGTCGAAGGACGTCTGGCCCTGGGAGCCACCATCTGGGAAGCCTGTCGTCCCTTCATCTCCGATGGCGTGCGCACGGGCATCATCCCCATCGTCAACTCGATGACCGTGGCCGGCATCGTCAGCTTGCCCGGGATGATGACAGGGCAAATTCTGGCGGGCGCATCACCGGCCCAGGCCGTGAAGTATCAGATCGTCGTTATGTTCATGATTGCCGGCGCGACCAGCCTGGGCGCGCTCCTGGCTGGGCTCATGACCTTTCGCCGTCTGGTATCCGCCGACCATCAGCTCGCGCATCATCGCCTGCGCAAGCTGTGAGCGATGTGCACCTGCTATTCGACGCGGGTGGGGGCGCAGGTCGAAACGCCAGCTCCGACCACTCGATAGGGTGAGTTGGCGACGACGATGGTCGAGATACCTGTCGCAGGATCGAGTTCCCAAACGCGATTGGTGCTCACGGGTGTTCCCGAGGTTACGAAGAGGTAGAACTTGCCTCCCCAGTGGGCAAAGGCCCATGCGTTTGCGTCGCCATCGAGGGCATTGAGATCCCAGCGCTGCATGCGCTCGCCGCTCTCCTTGTCGATGTTTGCCACCTGAGGAGCGATGGATCCTGGCCAATAGCCATAAAAGGAGGCGTCACCGGTACCCGTGAGCTCGGGCATGAAATCCGAGCTTGGCAACGGAGCGATGGCGGTTGGTTCAAGCGAGACTTTGTCGATGCGTCCCCAGTTGCCCTGGGCGGCAGCACCGCTTGCGCCGCCAGCGATGAACAGGGTCTCGGCGTTGGAACCCGGAGCGTCACTGACAAAGCCCATACCAAAGAGTTGGAATCCGGCTGCGCCCGGTACCCAGTTGGTTCGCTGACACGAGGCGTCCTGCGTCGACACGTTGAAAATTTCGCCGCTTGTGTACAGGACGTAGGCGATGCCTCCGCGATCGACTGACATGGAGAAGGGCGTCGCCATGTTGCGCTCGGCGAACTCTGGATAGGGAAGGTCTGCGGGGCAATTTACGTCACCAATCAGGGTGAAGGGACTGGCGTCGATGTAGAACTGATTGGGATCGAAGCTGATGAGGCGATACGAGCTGTCGATCAAGTAGATGAGCTGCGTGCCGTTCAGTTCACACTGGGCTTCTCCACAGGTGCCGCGCTGACACTGCTCGAAGTCACAACGGGTGATGAAGTCACCGAGGGTGCCATCGGTGTTGCACTCGTAGACGTCATCGCTCACACAGGTGCGCGGGTCGCCAGGATGGCATTCGACGCAGCCCATGGAGTCGTCACACACGGTGCTGCCAGCGCACAGACTGTGATCCTCGAAGTAGTCGCCATTGCAGGTCTGGAAGCTCTGCCCGTCGCAGCGGGTTTCCGAGCCAGAACAGGCGTCGTCGGCCCCGTGCGAGTCATTGGCGCCGCAAGCGGCGAGCATGAGCAAGAGGCCAAGGCCCATGCCCTGCATACGTGTTTTGCTGAAATGGATTCCCATGTCGTGTCCCCTTGGGGGTTTTAGGCCAAAAGCCGGGTTTTGTAGGCAGCGCCCCCAACGCGCTAGGCGCAGGCTAACACCGGCCCCTCTTTGAGCACCAGATGGCTAGATTGCCGGTGGCCATACCCCATTGCCAGCGACTTGGTCTGGCTATCCATGCCTAAGGACTGGGGGACTCGCCCTCGGCCCGCTACCATCGGGCATGCTCCGACTCAGCCTCGTGTTGACACTTGCCTTGTGTGCGTGCGCAGGTAGTGGCATGCGCCATTTTCACGCCGAGGACTCTCGCGCGATCACCAAGCTCTTCGATGATCAACGCGCGGCCTGGAATCGCGGTGACCTCGACGCCTTTATGGCAGGCTACGCTCACAGCCCCGAGCTGGTCTTTACCTCGGGGGCGCAGATTCGCAGGGGTTGGCAAGAGACCCTGGACCGCTATCGCGATCGCTACGGCCGCGACAGCAGCAGCATGGGGCAGCTTGGCTTCGAGCTACTCGACATCAAGAACCTGGGCGCCGATGGTGCCGTCGTCCTCGGTCTTTGGAAGTTGAGCGGCCTAAAGGAGGCGCTCAGTGGCGTCTTCACGGTGGTTCTAGAGCGCAGGCCCGAAGGCTGGCGTATCGTGCACGATCACACCTCGAAGGCTGCAGCCGAGTGATATCGTCAGGGCGTGTCTAGCAGCAGCATCTACATGGATCTGGAGCGCATCCTGGCCCCGGCGGGTGGTGGCGTGCACCTGGTCTCGACCGGCCTTGTGGCGATGCAAGCACTGCAGCGCGCGATCTACCGGGCGCCAAGCAACGAGGACATTCGCGGGTGCTGGACCGCGCGCCTTCGCCAACTCGATGGTGCCCGAGCGCTCGTGCTCGGCGTGCCCTCGGATACCGGCGCTGGTTTCGTGCGCGGCGCCAACATGGGGCCTGCGGAGATTCGCCGCCACCTGCTCTCCGAGCCAGGACATCCCATTCACGATCCGGCCGTGGTCGACGTGGGCGACGTTCGAGTGATTCCCCATCTGCTCAGCCAGGAAATGGTCTCCGAGGAGCAGCTGCGTCGCTCACGCCTGGCTCTCTACGGCGACGAAAATGTCGCCCTACCCATCACGCCACTGGATCAGTGTGCATTGGCACTGCGCCTCTTGCGGGAACTCGACGATTCGGTGGTTCCGATCGTTCTCGGTGGCGATCACAGCGTCGGCTGGCCGGCCTTCTCCGAGAGCATGGCCTGGGCGACCCGCACCGGGCGCAAGCCAGGACTTTTGCACTTCGACGCGCACACTGATCTGCTGGAGGAAAGGCTCGGTGTTCGCTATTGCTTCGCGACCTGGGCCTTCCACGCCAACGAGCTTCTCGGTCGGGATGGACGCCTGGTGCAGGTCGGTATCCGGGCTAGCGGCAAGACGCGCGAGCACTGGGAATCCACCCTGGGGGTGCGCCAGTACTGGCCTGCCGAGTATCAGAAGAAATCCACCTCCCAGATGATCGATGAGATCAGCACGCGCTTCGAGGAACGCGGTGTCGATTGCCTGTACATCAGCAACGACATCGATGGCACCGACAGCGCCTTTGCCAGCGCCACCGGAACACCGGAGGCAAATGGCCTGCACCCCGATCAAGTGAGCGAGCTCAGCCTTGGACTTGCCGCGCGCTTTCCGCTCATCGGCGCAGACCTGGTCGAGGTGGCTCCGACCCTCGGTCGAGAGGGCGAGCCAGACATGACGCTCTCGACAGCGTCGCGCTACCTGGCCGACATGATCCGATCGATCGGCTAGTCGATGCCGTAGTCGGCTCCGGCGCCGTGGCCTGGCGCCTAGCTGGGTTCCTCGAGCGCCGCCAGCATTTGTCGCAGTCGCTCTTCGGCCTCCGCCAGGTCGTGCTGGGTGGTGGCTCTTTCAGCCTCGAGGGTGGCCGAGCCGAGCTTGCCCTCAAGCTCGCGCACGTGTTCACGCTGAGCCTCGATCTGCTCTTGCAGCTTGCGAGTCGCTTCGGCCAGGTCGGCCTTGTCGAAGATCTTTTCCTCGGGCGGAACGGCGTTGACAGGTCGTGGGCGACGAGCGGCTTGACCAGGAACAAAGCGCACGCCCTCGTGAATGGCGCGCTGGTTCATGAAGGTAGGCGAGACGATTTCGATGCCAGCACCGTGCAACTGGTCGAGCATGTTCTTGCGAATGTCTGAGCGAGCACTGATGAGGTGCTTGACCTCTTTAAGGATGCCGGCGGCCCGATACTGGATGGAAAAATCGCCGAGCTCCAGCACTTGCACGAAGGCATCGCTCAGACCAGCTCGACGGGCGGCTTCCAGCAGAAGCTTTTCCACGTCGTGATAGTCGACGTCGTAGCCGAGGGACACGGTCGCCGAGACGACGGTGCCAGAGGAGCGCAGGACGGTGACAGCGTGGGTGACCAGGTAGAGGTTCGAGAGCG
>JAHEAK010000854.1 GCA_024642805.1 Kofleriaceae bacterium
GATTGAGCTCGACACGCGTTACCTCACCAGCATGCGGCCCCTCAGGACCCAGCATCAAGGTCTCGCCTTCGTAGTGTTGTTGCTCCTGCCGAGGCAGTGACAGGCTGGCATCCACCTCCACTCCCAGATCGGTTATCGACGAGGTCACCGAGTCTTCGGAGCCAACGCGCGCAAAACGCTCTCGGAAGCCCTCTTGTTGGGCAAGCCATCCATAGGCCGCGCGCAAACGTCGGCGCGTTGCACTGGCCGTGTGCCCTTGGCGAACCATTTCGTATCCGGCACCGGCGAGACGCTCGCGCAAGGCGGGACCGTGAATGATGGCGAGCAGTCGGTCTGCCAGGTCCACCGGATCGCCCGGCTGAAAGAGCAGTCCGTGGCGATCGTCCTGCATCAACATCTCGACGGTGCCTCGACGAGGCGCCACCACGGCTCGACGACAGGCCATGTACTCGAGAATCTTCGTTGGATAAAGGGCCGCCGAGTTGGATTCCAGCTCCGCCGCACCAGGCGCCACGCACACCGTGGCACGCGAAATGACCGCAGCCGCCATCGAGCGCGGGACCTCGCCGAGCAGTCGCACACGGCCCGTCAAGTGAAAGTCTGCCACCGCGCGCGTGAGGGACTCACTGAAGTTTGGGGCAGCCGGTCCGCCCAAGACCAGCACGGCTCTGGAGGCGGCGGCAACATCGAGCATGGCGCGCAGGAGCACGCGCACGCCCCGCCCTGGCGTGAGCGAACCGAGATAAAGCACCAGTGGCGAACCACCGGGTACAGCGTGCTCCCAGTCCATTTGATCGACGTTGACGCCCACGGGAACGACGTGCACCTTCGACACGTCGGTTAGACCGGAGAGGTAGCTCTGTGCGACCTTGGTGGGCGCGAGTACCAGGTTTGCTCTGCGCACACAGGCCAGCTCGGCGCGCTCGCGCTCGGTGGCCGTTGTGATATCCGTGAGCATGGGCTCCGCCATCGGCGAGCGTGACACATCGAAAACGGTTGCGTAGTTGTGCTGAGCCTGCAGCTCGAGGGCGGTCAAACCCGTCCAGCCGTCGCGAAAGTGCACCACGTCGTAGTCGGCACCTTCCAGCTGTCGGCGCAGCGCTCGCCGAAAGGAATCGATGCGCGCGGCCAGGTCTTCACCGGCCGTGGGAACGCGCAAGATGCGAACCGAGCCACTGCGCTCGACATGCGCCTGGTCCTTGCGACGAAGCACGAGGACGTCGACCTGATGATGGCTGGCCAGCCCTTCGATCACATGCGCGAGCTGCACGCCGGATCGATCAGGAGCCGGGTAGCTGCAGAAGCCTGTGACGAGAATGCGGGACATCGGAAGACACGGAGCGGGTCGGCGAAGAATGCCTCAGCGGCAGCACGAAAGGAGACGCAAATATAGTCATGCCCTGCCGCTATCAGCCAGCCTTACTGTGGATCAGCTGAGGGCCTTTCGCTGGCCCCCGCCATGACCAGGAGCAAGGCCTGTGCGGTTCGCGCGACACGAGCGAGCTGATCAGGCACGATCTTATCGACGGTATCGCTTATCTGGTGATAATCGTCATTGAGACCCGTCGAAAAGTGGAAAGCGGCAATGCCCTGACGCCGAAACCACCAATCGTCTGTGCGGTCATGCAATCCGAAGAGCTCCAGAAGACGCGCGGGAACGACGATCGTCTTGAGCCCGACTCGACGAGCCGCGCGCTCGACGGTGCTCTTGGCTAGCGGGCTGGCCTCCAATCCCACGACAGCGGCCGCCGATTCCTGGTCTGCGCCGGCCCCGAAAAAGTTGCGCCCAACCATGTCGAAATTGATCACCGCATCGGTCTTGTTCAAAGGCCAGAAGGGATCGCGAATGTAGACGCCGGAGCCGACGAGCCCGTCTTCCTCTGCGCCGAAACTCACAAAGAGTACGGTGTCATCGAAATGCAGTTTGGCGCTCGCACGAGCCATGCCGAGAAGAACTGCCAGACCAGAGGCATTGTCGTCGGCCCCCAGGTAGACCTGATCATTTTTGAAGCCGAGATGATCGTGATGCGCCGACACCAATACCGCGCGCGGTCCACCCTCTTTCACGGCAATGATGTTTTCCGCATAGGGCGCGCGCACAGGTTGACGAAAGACTCGATAGCCGAGCTTGGCAAGCTCCTTGTAGACAAAGTCTGAGGCCATGCGAGCGCCAGCTTGATAGGAACCGCGACCACCGAACTGTTCGGAGCACAACCACTCCACGTCGGCAAAGAGCGTGCTGGCCGCGAGCGGATCCG
>JAHEAK010000855.1 GCA_024642805.1 Kofleriaceae bacterium
GCGGTAGACGCCGGCCTGCGTGCGCAGCTCGATGCCGGTAGCATCTTTCGCTTCCCTTTCAACTATCGCGCCGACTACAGCGCCGATCCGGCCTTTCTGGTCGCCAACGAGGAGGGTGTGTTTGCCCTCATTACCAAAGAGGTGGAGCCCATCTGGTGCCAGCTCAAGACCGTTGCGGTCGAGAGCTTTGGCGACGACACCGATCTCGATGACGAGCTCGACTTTGAGATGTTCTAGGAAATGTGTTCTGGGAAATGTTCTGGGAAATGTTCTAGGAAGCCATGCGCAAGCTACACCTGACCAACGCCAAACAGCGCGACGCCACCGTCGGCATGTTGACGCTCAAGCCTAAGCCAAGGCCCCACCTCGGCTTGCCGACCATGCGCGTCGAGTACCGCCGCTACACGGGAGCCGCAGCGGCTGGCCTGCATGAAAACTTGCAGGCCGCCCACGGCGAGGATTACGGCCAGGCCCTGGTCGAGGGCGATCCGGACGTCGATATCGAGTACGTCGGCCAGCGCGTCGGTCGCACCGATCGCATCTACTTGTCACACGCGGGCGAAGTTCTGCACCACGCGCCCGAGGAAGTCGAGCTCATCATCAATCCCGATGGCAGCGAGCGCGAACGTCGCGCACCCGTGGATGTTCCCGCCAATGTCACCAGAGACTTGCCAGCTCGCTGGACTGGCAAGCGCATCGCCAAGCTCGATGCCGTGCGCCGCTTCGTGCTCACTCGCACCGTGGCGCTGCAACATGTCGATGGCCTCACCTACGACTATCTGTACGCCATCGCCAAAGATCTGCACGACAGCAACGAGATGATGCTGATGGGTGGCGGCGACAAGGGCAAACAACCGCTGCTCTTCATTCCCAATGGTTCTCCCTACCGTGGCCTGCTCGAGGGGCGCATCGATGGCGAGCGCTACATGCTGCTCCTGCACCTGTCCAACATGGAGCTCAAGAGCATCGCCAAGAAGGAAGGCGAGTCGTGATCTATTCCACCGACGATTCCCAGCCGCTCGGCAAGGGCAGGCTCAGCGGAGAGGGCGCCATTGTCGATCGCGGTCTCGCCGAGCTGCTTCTCAACTACAAGCGAACGATTGCCAGTCGCTACACCGCCGCCACCGAGGGCGAGATCGAGGATCTCACCAGCCGCGGTGAGCTGCATGTATCCAAGAAGATCGACGGCCAGATGTGGTACGCGATCTTCGACGAGCAAGACGCCTTCCTGGCCAATCCCAAGGGCCGAGTCATAAGCGGCGATCACCCCCTGGTCATCGAGCTAAGGCGCCTGGCCAAGAACACCAGCGGTCGGCTGGTGGTCGCCGGCGAGCTCTACGCCGAGGGCGAGCGGGCCAGGCCGCGCTGTGGCGACATCGCCGGTGCATTGGGCGGCGGCGTCAACGCGGCGGTCGATCGCATGCGCTTTGCCGCCTTCGACCTGTGCGTGCGCGAAGCTCTCGACGAGGACGCCCCCCTCGCCAGTGCGGACGGCCAGGATCCCTTTGCCTACGGTCCACGACTGGCCGAGCTCGAGCGCGTCTTTGCAGGCGGCACCCTGGCTCGCTGCGTGCCGACCGAGGTGGTCAGCGGAGCCAACTCGGTGCGCAAGCTGTACAACGAGTGGGTGGTTGCCGGCGGCGAAGAGGGCATCGTCGTTCGCAGTGCCGGTCAGCGCATCATCAAGATCAAGACCGAGGTGCACATCGATGCCGTCATCATCGGCTACACCATTCGCAGGGAAGACGCGGCCCAGTGCAGCTCCGTGCTGCTTGGCCTGATGCGAGAGGACGGCGCCATGCACGAGCTTGGATCGTGTGGCAACCTCGGCGAAGAGAGCTTCCGCAAGGAGCTCTTGACCCTCCTGCAAGGTACGGAAGTCGAGAGCAAGTATCGGCGCGCCAGCACGACCGGTGCTCTGTATCGCTTCGTCAAGCCGCAGACCGTCGTCGAGGTTAAGGCCACCGATGTGCAGTCGGAGAGCGCCAGCGGCGATCCAGTGCGTCGCATGGTCCTGCACTACGAGGACGGCGCCGGCTGGAAGCGCCTGCAGAAGATGCCCATCGCCAGCATCTTGCATCCTGTTTTCGTCGCCATGCGTCCCGACAAGGGCGTCAACAAGGACGATGTTCGCATCGCGCAGCTCGACGATCACGTCTTCGTCACCGAGACGCACTCGATGGTCGAGGAGGTCACGCTCAGGCCGAGCCAGATCTTGCGCCGCGAGGTCTACACCAAGGCCGACAAGAAGAAGACC
>JAHEAK010000856.1 GCA_024642805.1 Kofleriaceae bacterium
AGCAGGGGCTCCGCCCGGAGGGCAGGCGGCTCGAGGTAGCCGAGCAGGAAGAAGCCGACCAGCCGCGCCCCTTCGGCGGCTGTGCCTTCCTCCTCGAGGTAGGCGTCGACACCGGGCTGGATAAGCCAGGACGACAACATCGAGCCGTAGTCACCAAGCTCTGCGAAGGCGTCGGCGGCGAGCCTGGTCAAAGCCTGGTGGTCGTTTGCGGTGGCGCGACGAAGCATCGCGACACCGTCTTAGAGCGAGGTCGCGTCTTCTTGCGTAGGAGCGCGACGAGTCGTGCTCTCTTCGCGAGCCTGGGTCTTGGTCGAAGACATCATCGGCTGGCGCTCGGCGCTCAACGCGGAGGCGAGCACTGGCGTGGTCTCTTGTTGAGCTTCGATCGCGGGCGCACCCGTGTCGCCCATCTGAATCAAGCCGCAGGTCACGAACTCGCGCAGCGTGTAGCGACCGGGTGCGGTGCGAATGAAACGAGACTCGTCGCCGAGTCGCTTGATGTCCATCGAGAGATCGCGAGCGACAACCGTGTCGGGTGTCTTGGAACGAGTCGGCAAAGCATCACCGGCTGTCTCAACAACGTCGCGCACAGACATCGGCGTCTGGGTCTGTCGCATGACTTGCTCGACGGTTGCCAGTGTACTCATATCTTCGTTCCTCCCCGGGGTGTCTCTCGAACGCGCTTTGCCCATCAAAGCATCGGTCAACAAACCGCCGACTCATACTCAAGCGGCCATCGCTTGAGGTCACACATCCTAGCCAGAATCGCGTGTGAGACCAGAGCTAAGCTCGATCTTTTTTTCGTGAATGGCGACTCGGGATTTGTGCCGCCCACTCCGGAGGAGGAGTAGCATTTTCTACGACGAGCCCGGAGGCCTCATCAGCCGGACCAGATCGTGAAAGTCCCTAGCAGGACGCAGGAGCGGCCCGCTCCAGCTGCTCGAGGGACCAGCAGGTACTTGACAAACACCTCGCTTGCTCGGCCCGCAAGGCCTCGCGATTGGTGCGCTCGCGATTCGATTTTCCCTTGACGAATTGCGAGATGCGATGGCCCAGCCGCCGTGCGCGGCGCGCGCCGTCTTTCGCTCGCAGCGCCGCTAGCGCCAGCCGGGCACACTGCGCGTGTCGTAGCGATTCTCGCGGAACTCTTTGGAGTCGATGACGGCCTGATGCATCGGCGTCGTGGTTGCCACGCCTTCGCACACGAGCTTGCCCAGCGCGTGCAGCATCGATGCAATGGCGGCCTGACGATCCTCGCCGCGCGCGATCACCTTGCAGATTAGACTGTCGTAGTGCGGAGGCACCGTGTAGCCGCTCGACACGTGGGTGTCGACGCGAATGTCCTGCTCGCTATCGGGAGACTGCCAACGCGTGATCGTGCCCGGCGAAGGTCGAAAGTTATCCTGCGGATCTTCCGCGTTGATTCGACACTCGATGGCGTGACCGACCAGGTGCACCCCTTCTTGCGTGATCGAAAGTGCGTGCCCGGCTGCGATCTTGATCTGCTCGGCGACCAGATCGATGCCGGTGCGCATCTCGGTCACCGAGTGCTCGACCTGCAGGCGCGTGTTCATCTCCATGAAGCGCAGCACGCCGTCGTCGGTGAGAAGAAACTCCATGGTGCCGGCACCGACATAACCAATGTTGGCGGCGGCACGGGCGGCGGCCTCGCAGCTGCGCTGGCGCTCGGCGTCGGAGAGCGAGGGCGAAGGCGACTCCTCGATGAGTTTTTGGTGATTGCGCTGCACGGTGCAGTCGCGCTCGCCCAGATGCACGACCTGGCCGTATTTGTCGGCCAGGATCTGGATTTCCACGTGCCGCCCGCCCTCGATCAGACGCTCGAGATAGAGGCGGCCATCGCCAAAGGCCGCCTGGGCCTCGCTCTGGGCGTCGTCGTAGGCCGCTTTGAGCTCATCGGCGCTGCGGGCGACCCGCATGCCGCGCCCACCGCCGCCGCTCTCGGCCTTGAGCAAAACCGGATAGCCGACCCGCGCTGCCACCTCGCGCGCCTCGTCGAGACCACTGAGAATGCCCTCGGAGCCGGGAATCAATGAGAGCCCTGCTTTGCCCATGGCCGACTTGGCCGGCGTCTTTTTGCCCATCAGGCGCATGACCTGAGCGGGCGGGCCGATAAAGGTGACGCCGTGGGCCTCACACAAGGAGGCGAAGCGGGGATTCTCCGCCAAAAAGCCCCAGCCCGGATGCAGTGCCGTGCAGCCGCTTTGCACCGCAGCCTGTACCACGCGCTCCATATCG
>JAHEAK010000857.1 GCA_024642805.1 Kofleriaceae bacterium
GCGCTCATGGCCGAAGAGCTCACTCTCGATGAGCTCGGGCGGAATGGCCGCGCAATTGACCTTTACGAAGTCACCCTTGGCGACGGCGCTATTGCGATGTATGGCGCGCGCGATGAGCTCCTTGCCGGTTCCGCTCTCGCCGGTGATGAGCACTCGGGTCTTGGTGGGCGCGACTTTGGCAATCTGCCGACGCAGATCGTTCATCACGCTCGAGCCTCCGAGCAGCTCGAACTGCGAGTCGACCGCATGGCGCAGCTGATTGACCTGCGCTTGCATGGCGTGTCGCTCCAGGGCATTGCGCACGGTGACCACGACTCGGTTGCGATCGAGAGGCTTCTCCATGAAGTCGAAGGCACCGAGCTTGGTCGCCTTTACGGCATCGTCGATCGATGCGTGCCCGGAGATCATGATGACCGGAACACCGGGGTCGTAGCTGGTGCCGTTGCCGGCCGTGTGCGACTTCACACGCTCGAGCAACTCGAGGCCATTGTCGTCGCCGAGCTTGACGTCGAGCAGGATGGTGTCAACGGCTGCCACGGTCGACAGGATGGTTTCCGCTGCGGCCATACTGCTGGCATCGTGAACCTCGTAGCCTTCGCCTTCGAGCACGAGGCGCAGCGTGCGCAGGATGTTCTTCTCGTCGTCGACGATGAGGACGGTGCTCTTGCCTTCTGTGCTCATACGTCTCGCTTCTCGCTCTCGTGTCCGCTCGTGTCATCGCTCGCCTCGCCGCTCGCCTCATCGCTCGCGTCATCGCTCGCGTCATCGCTCGCCTCGCCGCTCGCCTCATCGCTCGCGTCATCGCTCGCGTCATCGCTCGCCTCGTCGCTCGCGTCATCGCTCGCCTCGTCGCTCTTGCGGGAGCGAGTGGTCAGATAGATGGCCAGCGCCAGGAGCGCCAGGCCAATGGCGATCACGGTGCGGTTGCTCTCCTTGGCAGTATTCTTAGGGCGCCCTTGGTAGAGCACGTCGCCCATGGCGCTTGGGCGCTCGCGCATCGACGGGCTGGGGGCGACATCGCTTGGCAGCTCTTCGCCGGTTTGCAGCTCCGGGACGTCGAACTTCTCCGCCACCATGGGCCCGCTCGGAGCGGGCGCAGCCAGAGCGAGGAGTGGCTCGTGATCGGCTTTGCTCAAGCGCAGACTGGCGAGCGCGGCTTCGCACAGAGGGCGCGACTCAGAGACCATGTCATTGGGCAGCACGCACTCGGCGATGGCCAGGTGCACGCGGGCGTCGTGGTCTTTCCAGCCGAGGGCACGCACGATGTTTACAGTTTCGTTGCTCATGTGTGCCCACTCGAAACTCACTTCGGCAACGCCGTCGAAGCTGCGCTCTCGGTAGGAAATCTCTTGTGTGGATCCTGCCTCGGGACTGGCCAGGTAGGGAGCCTGATGGAGCGCATCGAAACTCGAGCGCAAGGTCTCTTCGGGGCTGGGCATGGCGCGCACCGAATCGACCCAAGTGAGATACAGGGCTCCTTGATTGGCGCGCCCGTACGCGAGGGCGGCGCTGGTGTAGGGCTCGCTGCCAAAGTGCTCGTTGGCGAGCGCCGTGTCAGTGAGTTTCTTGCTGAGGCCTGGCAGGAGTTGCCAGCCCGCAGGGGCGTCCATGGCTAGATGGGCAGGTGTGCTCGGCGGCTCGGGCGCAAGCAGCGCGTGGCCCGTAGCCGTGAGAAGCACCAGGAGCAAGAGGGCAAGTGCGAGTCGATGCATCATGGCGAGCTTTGGGCCGGGGAGGATTGTAGGACACGCCGACAGACGGCTCGGCAACTGGCGGGCTCACGCTGATTCCACGTGCATGTTCGCAGCGTGGCCATCGACAGGCCGTCGACAGGCGATTGTCGGTGCAGCTCGAGCAAGGCGATTCCCTCGAGCTCGGGTCCGCGCAACTGCAGGCTTCTCGTATCGCCTGCGCCGCTCTCTTGCTCGCTGACCTCAATCGAGCGAGCCGCGAGCGTTTTGGTAAAACTCTCAGACAAGGGCGCTACTTGCGCCGTAGCGGGAATTTCTAGCTGCAAGCTGAGGAGTTGGCAGCCGTCGGCAGGATCGGCCCAGGCGCGCCCGAGCATGCCTTCGCCAGCCTGTAGCTGGGTCTCTTGCCAGCCTTCTCCTGGCTTGAGATCGGCAAGGCTCGTCGGCATCTGCGTACCCTGCGCCCAGACGACCCCGACCAGAGCGAGAGACGCCGCCCCGATGACGACGGCGGCGATTCTCACGGCTCCACCTGCCAGACGGTGTCGCCGGCCTTGAGC
>JAHEAK010000211.1 GCA_024642805.1 Kofleriaceae bacterium
CGACCAAAGCTATCTGTGTGGGTCGCAATTACAAGGCGCATGTGGCTGAGCTCGGTCACACATTGCCCACCGAGCCGCTGATTTTCATGAAGCCGACAAGTGCCTTGCGCGCGCCAGGGCAGAGCATCATGCGCCCAAGCGCCTACGAGCGCGTCGATCACGAGGGCGAACTGGCCATCGTTATGGCCAAGCGCGCCAGTAATCTTCGCCCGGAGGAAGTCTTCGACTACATCCTTGGCTACACCTGTGCCAACGACATCACCGTGCGTGATTTGCAGAAGGAAGGCCCCTGGTTGCGTGCCAAAGGCATGGACAGCTTCTTGCCGATTGGTCCTCGCATCGTCACTGACCTCGACCCGAGCGACCTGCGCCTGCAAGTGCGCGTCAACGGCGCAACCCGCCAGGACTCTCGCACCTCGCACTTCATCTTTTCGATTCCGCACATTCTCGCCTACATCACCAAGGACATCTGCCTGGAGCCGCACGACCTGGTGCTGACAGGCACCCCGGCCGGCGTGGGCAACTTGCGGGCGGGCGATTCGGTCGAAGTCGAGATCGAGGGCATCGGCGTGTTGCGCAATCCGGTCGAGGCGCGATGAAGGCAGCGATGAAAGCAGCTGCGAAAGCCGGGCGATGAAAGCCGGCCACTGGTTGCACGGCGAGCAGCTATTGCCGGATGTCGTGGTGGTCTCACTGGGCGGCAATCTGGGCGGGGTGGAGGCGGTGCGCGCGCGCATGAGCGATGCCATCGATGGTTTGAGTGCCCACTGGGGCACGCCCTGCGTGTCGAATTTCTATCTCAGTCAGGCGATTGGCCCGGTCGCCGATCAGCCCGATTTCGTCAATGCGGTGGCGGCCTGGCGTCCCTAGCCCGCGATAAACCCCGAAGCGGCGCTCTTCGAGCTTCAGCGCCTGGAGCTTGCGGCCGGGCGCGAGCGCAGCACCGTGGGTGGACCGCGAACCCTGGATCTCGATCTCCTGCTGGTCGGCAGCGAGCATCGATCGCACGAAGCCCTGGTATTGCCACACCCGCGCATGCACGAGCGCGCCTTTGTCTTGCGACCCATGCAAGAACTTTTCGGAGACAGCGTGTCGTGGGACCCTCCGCACTCTCTGAGCGAATACCTCGAAACGGTGCGCGAGCAGCGCTGTCAGGTCCTGTAGCGCAAGCCGTGTAGCGCCATTCCTGTAACGCGCGGGCTGCGCGCCTGGCTGCTCAGACCTTGTTCTCTTGGCCCTGCAGAATGCGCAGGAGATTGCTGCGATGCTTGACGACGATGATCACCGCGCCGGCGATGCCCAGCTGCACCAAGGCCGGATCGCGATCGGCAATCCACAAGAGGAGTGGAAAGGCGACCGCCGCCGCCACCGAGCCAATGGAAGCCATGCGAAAGGCCGCGTATAGGGCCGCGAAGATGACCACACCGATGCCGGCCATGGCCGGGTCGATGACCAGGAACACGCCAAGCGAGGTCGCGACCCCTTTGCCGCCCTTGAAGCGCAACCAGATCGGATAGCAGTGACCAATGATGGTCGCCAGTGCCACCGCGGCCAGGAAGCTGACGCTCAGCTGCCCGCGGTGAAACAGGGTGCTGGCCACGAATGTCGGTAGCGCGCCTTTGAGAGCGTCTAAGAGAAGTACTAAGACGCCGGTTTTCTTGCCCAGGCTGCGGGCTACGTTGGTTGCTCCGATGTTGCCGCTGCCGACGTTGCGAACATCGACGCCGCGTCGCTTGCCGATGAGATAGCCGAAAGGAATGGACCCGGACACATAGGCCGCTCCAACCAGCACGGCAGACATGGCGTCAGTCACGAGCGAGCCTCTTGCCACCAGCGTCGCACCTGCTCGAGGGAGCTTGTGCGTCCCGTCTCGGGCAGGCTGTCCAAAAAGAAGCGTCCATAGCGCTTGGTGACAATACGCGGATCGAGGACCGAGACAATGCCTCTGTCTTCTTTGTGGCGAATGAGACGACCGAATCCCTGCCGAAAGGCGATGACGGCGCGCGGCAGGAGGTAGGCGTCGAAAGAGGACAGGCCCTCGCTCTCCATGCGAGCCATGCGGGCCTCGTTGAGCGGGTCGGAGGGGACGTCAAAGGGCAGCTTGTCGATGATGACGTGGGACAGCGCCTTGCCCGGCACGTCCACACCCTCCCAAAAGCTGCTGGTGGCCAGCAAGACCGAGCGCGGGGTCTCGCGAAAACTCTCGATCAGCGAAGTGCGTGGCGCTTGTCCCTGCACCCAGAGCGGCATGTCGATGAGCTTGGCGATCGCCTGTTGGCACTCGCGCAGCGCACGATAGCTGGTGAAGAGCACGAAGGCATGGCCGGCACTCAACTGCAAAAGCTCGGCGATGCGCTGGTGACGAAGCTGCAAACCCATGGCGTCGCGCGGATCCGGAACATCGCGAGGCAGGTAGAGCAGGCACTGCTTGCGATAGTCGAAGGGCGAACTCACGCGCAGCTCATCGGCTCGATCGGCGCCCAGGCCAAGGCGCTGTCGAATGTGCTGAAAGCCGCCGCCCGCGCTCAAGGTGGCCGAGGTCAAGACCAGGCTGGTCACGCGACTGAGTAGCTCGCGCTCGAGGACCTCCTCGACGCCAATGGGCGAGGCGTGCATCGCCACCGAGAGACCGCGCAGACGTCCCCAGAAGACAAAGTCGCCTTTGCCAAGCTCGCGGTCGGCGATGGCAGCCAGGTCGTTGCGAATGCCGGCACAGCGATTGGCCAGAATGCGCAGCTCCTCGGCCTTCTCTTCCTTCTCGTCGTCACGCAGACACTCGCTGCCAAGCTTGGCGTGCGCGTAGAGCTCTTCGAGTGCGGTATCGAGGGCGAGCCACAGCACCCGTAGCTGGTCGTCGATGAGATCCTCCGGCAGCGTGAAGCGCTCGCCCTCGCTCTGTTGGGCGACTCCGGCCAGGCGCCGTCGAACGCCCGCAAAGAAGCTCTGGGCGGCATTGGCGACGTCCGCGCTGCGCTCTTCACCACGGCGAGGCATCCACCGACTGCGCTGTGGATTGGGGCTGTGCGCCAGGTGGTTGCGCATGTCGCGCAAGAGGTTCTCGATGCGGGTGCTCGAGATGTCGACGCCAAAGTGCTCGGTCATGACCTCCTCAAGGCCATGCGCTTCATCGAAGATCACCGCCTCGTAGTCGGGCAGGACACGCGCGCCAGGACCCTCTTTGCGCAGCGCTAGATCGGCAAAGAAGAGATGGTGATTGACGACGACGATATCGGCGCGCTCGGCATGGCGTCTGGCCTTGGTGACGAAGCAAGTGTCGTAGTGCGGGCAGCGCGGACCCAGTCGCGACTCCGGCGTGGTGGTGACCTGGGCCCAGATATCAGCCTCTTCACCAATGGTCTCGAGCTCGGCGCGATCGCCGCTCTCGGTGCGGTGCGCCCAGTCCTCGATCTCCTGCCACTCCGCGCTGGTATCACCAGCCATGGTGTGGGCCGCGAACTTGCGCTTGCACAGGTAATTGCTGGTGCCCTTGAGCGTTGCCGCCACGAAGGGCGTGCTGCTCAGCTCCTGCAAGATGGGCAGGTCTTTGCGCACGAGCTGATCTTGCAGCGCGCGCGTTCCCGTGGACACGACGACTCGCAGTCCACTGGCGACCGCGGGCATGAGATAGGCAAGGCTCTTGCCGGTGCCAGTTCCGGCCTCGACGATGAGGCTGCTGCCATCTTGCAGCGCTTGTGCGACGGCTTGCGCCATGTCGGCCTGGGCTGGGCGGTCCTCATAGCCCAAGAGGCTGCTGTGCAGCGCTCCGCCGGGTTGGAAGAACTCTGAGATCATGGCCGTTTACTTGGGGGCGCGCCCGGCCTTTTCGACGTGCCCGCCGACGCCGAAGCGCCGCTCGAACTCGGCCCACAAAAGCTCGGGAGCGAGGCCGCGCGCGCACCAACCAACCAGCACATGAAAGAAGAGGTCGGCGGTCTCGTGCACCACCTTTGCCTCTTCGCCGCTAGCCAGGACCTCGAGGAGCTCGCCGCTCTCTTCGTGAATCTTGGCTTCGATCTTGGGGAAGCCTTTGTCGAGCAGGGAACGCGTGTAGCTCGTGTCGGCGGCCGAGCCATCGCGACGGGCACACAAGACCTCATAGAGGCGATCGACGATGGCCGCTTTGGCACCGTCGGGCCCATCATCCTCAGCCTGCAGCGCTGGTGGCGTGTCGGCGGCCACTTGCTTGTAGAAGCAGGATCGAGCGCCGGTGTGGCAGGTTGGACCTGCAGGTCGGGCGCTGATCAGGATGGCATCGCTGTCACAATCGGTGCGCATCTCACACAGCTCGAGGGTGTTGCCGGAGCTCTCGCCCTTCTTCCACAAGCTCTGTCGCGAGCGCGAGTAGAAGTGCACGATGCCGGTGCGCAGCGTGGCATCGAGGGCCTCGCGGTTCATCCAGGCCAGCATCAGCACGGCTTGTGAGCTCTGGTCCTGCACGATCGCAGGCACCAGGCCGCGCTCATCCCATTTGATTTCTAGTTGGCTCATGCTGTCCAGGGCTCCCGAATGGCTACACCGCGGCTTCGCAAGTGAGCCTTGGCTTCGGCAATCGTGTGCTCGCCGTAGTGAAAGATGGAGGCCGCCAACACGGCATCGGCACCGCCGATGGTCAGGCCCTCGACCAGGTGATCGAGCACGCCCACGCCACCGGAGGCGATGACGGGAATGCTCACGGCATCGGCGATGAGTCGGGTCAGCGTAAGCTCGTAGCCGGCGCGAGTGCCATCGCGATCCATGGAGGTGAGCAGGAGTTCGCCGGCGCCGCGATCGGCCATCTGCTTGCACCAGTCCAGACCATCGAGGCCTTCGGGGGTGCGCCCACCATGGCTGTAGATCTCGTAGCCCCCGTCGGGTCGCTTCTTGGCGTCAATGGCCACGACGATGGCTTGCGCGCCAAAGCGCTTGGCGGCGTCGCTGATGAGCTGCGGATTGCGAATGGCAGCGGTGTTGATCGCGACCTTGTCGGCTCCCGCCTCCAGAAGCTTGCGACAGTCATCGACCGTGCGCACGCCACCACCGACGGTGAGGGGCACGAAGAGACAATCGGCGGTGCGCTTGACGATATCGACAATGGTGGCTTTGCCTTCCGGCGAGGCACTGATGTCGAGAAAGCAGATCTCATCGGCCCCTTGCGCGTCGTAGATGGTGGCCTGTTCGACCGGATCGCCTGCATCGCGCAGCTCGACGAAGTTGATGCCCTTGACCACACGGCCATCTTTGACATCGAGACAGGGAATGATGCGCTTGGCCAGCATGGTCGGTTAGCGCGCGGCCTCGATGGCCTCGGCCAGGGTGAAGTGCTGATCGTAGATGGCACGGCCACAGACGGCCATCTCGATACCGGCCTGCGTCAGCGCGCGAATGTCGTCCAGGCTACCAATGCCTCCCGATGCAATGACCGGGATGTGGCAGGCCTTGGCCAGCTCGCGGGTGTGGCTGAGGTCAGGGCCCTGGTGGGTGCCATCGCGGGCGACGTCAGTGTAGAGCAAGGCGTAGGCGCCCCAATCGGCGGCGCGCTTGCCAAGCTCCATGGCGCTCACGCTGCTGGTCTCCACCCAGCCCTCGACGGCGACCATGCCGGCCTTGGCATCGACCGCGACAATGACCTGCCCCGGATGTTCGCGACACGCACGCTGCACGAACTCGGGAGACTTGATGGCTGCCGTGCCCAGGACCGCGAAGCTAGCGCCGTCGGCAAAGCAGCGCTCGAGGGCCGCATGATCGCGAATGCCACCGCCCACTTGCACGGGCACGGAGCTCTGCGAACAAATCTCAGAAACGATCGCAGAATGCTGCCTGGCGCCGGCAAAGGCGCCATCGAGATCGACCACGTGAATCCGCTCGGCACCCTGAGCGATGAAGCCAGCAATGAGCTGCACGGGATTGTCGCTGTAGACGGTGGCCTGTTCGCGAATGCCCTTGCTGAGGCGCACGGCTTTGCCCTCGAGGAGGTCGATGGCCGGAATGACTAGCATGTGACGAAGTTCCTCAAGAGCTGCAACCCTGCACCCTGGCTCTTCTCGGGATGAAACTGGCAGGCGAAGATGTTGTCCTGGCGAAGAGCGGCGGCGAAGGAGCCACCATAGTCACAGCGTAAGGCGATGGCATCTTCGTTGGCGGGCAGGGCGTAGTAGGAGTGTGTGAAGTAGAAGTAGCTGCGCTCGGGAATGCCAGCCATGAGCAGCTCGGGCTTTGCGTGCAGGATCTGATTCCAACCCATGTGCGGCACCTTGCCGACCGAGGGCGCAAAACGCTTCACGGCCCCCTTCAAGATGGCAAGGCCAGCCTCTTCGGGGCTCTCCTCACTGCTCTCGAGCAAGATCTGCATCCCGAGGCAAATTCCGAAATAGGGTCGCCCGGCGGCCACGAACTCGGCGATGGCCTGATCGAGACCCTGACTGCGCAGGTTGCTCATGCAATCGCCGAATGCACCTTGCCCGGGCACGACGATGCGGTCGGCCTTGCGCACCACTTCTGGATCCGAGGTGAAGCTCGGCTGGCCGCCCGCGGCAAGTAGCGCTCGCTGCACCGATCGCAGGTTGCCCGAGCCGGAATCGATCACCGCGATCTGCACGCGCAGTACATAGCACACTGCGCATGCCCCTGGTCTGGCGCTTAGGTGTGCAGAGTGCCCTTGGTGGACGGAATCGCGCCGCCCAGCCTGGGATCGATGGTGACCGCCTGGTCACAGGCGCGCGCGCAGGCCTTGAAGATGGCCTCGATGATGTGGTGTGGGTTGGAGCCATGCTGCAAGACAATGTGCAAGTTGCATTCGGCACGACTCGCGAAGGCGGCCCAAAACTCGTGGGCCAGCGAGCAGTCGAAGGTGCCAACGATCCTGCCGTCGAGGCCTTCGACCTTCCACACAAAGGCCGGGCGGCCGCAGAAATCGATCGCGCAGCTGACCAGGGTCTCGTCCATGGGAATGAGCGCCGAGCCGTAACGGGTAATGCCGGCACGATCGCCAAGCGCCTCCTTGAAGGCCGCGCCAAGGCACAGGCCGATGTCTTCGACCGTGTGGTGTGGATCGACTTCGATGTCGCCGCTGGCCTCGACCTGCACACCAAAGACACCATGCCGAGAAAAGGCATCGAGCATGTGATCGAGAAAAGGCAGGGGTGTGCGCGACTCGCTCTTGCCACCCTCGAGTTCGAGGGTGAGTCGAATCTGGGTTTCTTTGGTCTGTCTATCGATCGTGGCTGTGCGTGCGCTCATGGTTGTACCTCTGGTCCTGCAAGTTCTGTCTAGGGCGATTTTCGCATGGCGCGCAGCCGCGCACTGGCCGCCGCCACATCGCCCGTGCCACCGATCAACTCGAGGTCGACGGCCTGTTCGGCGCCGGTCTCGGCGTTGCGGGCCGTCACGTGCAATCGCCCCGAGACATCGAGTCGGAAGATGACGTTGATCTTGGTCCTGCCGCGCGGCCCCGCTGGAATGCCATCGAGGACCAGCACGCCCAGCTCGGTGTTGTCGGCGAAGGTGCGGGCATTGCCCTGGCAGACGCGCAAACGTACCGTCTGCTGATCATCTCGCGAGGTCGTGAAGGTGCGCTCAGCCTGGCCAGGGATGGAGGCATTGCGCTTGATGAGGTGCTCACAGAAACCACCGACGGTGGCGATGCCCAGGGCCTGCGGGGTCACTTCAAAGACCATCGGCATAGGCGCGGGGGCAGGCGCGGGGCTCGGCGCAGGCGCGGGCGCGGGTGCTCTCGATCGGGAGGTGGGCTGGCCGCGAAACTCCACAGCGGCGCCCTGGCTGGCAGGCTTTGCCGCGAAGGGCGTGGTCTCGGTCTGCGGCTTTGCCGCGAAGGGCGTGGTCTCGGTCTGCGGCTTTGCCGCGAAAGGCGTGGTTGTGCTCGCTTCGGCCTTGGCTACCAAGGCGGAGGTGGCGGTCGTCGCGACCTTGGCGGGAAAGGGCGCCGTGATCTTCTTTGCGGGGCTGGCGGGCTTTGCGGCCCTGGACTGCTCGGCGGGCGAACGCACGGCCGTGCGCTCTTCCACCAGGTCTTCGATATCGGCAAGGGCTTGTTCGAGGCCCTCGTCGCGGGTGAGTGTTTGCTCTGCGCCCTCGTCGCGGGTGAGTGTTTGCTCTGCGCCCTCGTCGCGGGTGAGTGTTTGCTCTGCGCCCTCGTCGCGGGTGAGTGTTTGCTCTGCGCCCTCGTCGCGGGTGAGTGTTT
>JAHEAK010000001.1 GCA_024642805.1 Kofleriaceae bacterium
TCGGTCTGCGCCCCTAGACGCACTCCGTGGCGTCGTGGTAGCAGGAATCGTCGTGCCAATCTACGAGTATCAGTGTCAAAGTTGTCACAAGGTTTTCGAGTACATGCAGCGCATGAGCGAAGACCCCAAGACCGAGTGCGAAGAGTGCAAGGGGCGTCTGGATCGGCTCATCTCCAATACCTCCTTCTCCCTAAAGGGCGGCGGTTGGTACAAGGATCTCTACTCGTCGACCAAGAAGGATGCGGGCGCGAGCTCCTCTGGTAGCTCGAGCGCTTCAACAGGCACCAGCACCTCGGCGGATGTCAAGCCAGCCAGCGATAGCGGCGCCAGCAAGTCGTCCAGCGAGTCAGCCTCGCCCGCACCGGCAAAGGCGGCCAGCACCAAAAGCTCCGACTGAGTTCGACTGGTTTCCGACTGAGCCCGATTGAGCCCGATTGAGCTCCGACTGAACTCCGACTCGTCCCCCAACAGCTTGCCATCTTCGTCCAACTCTTTTCCAAAGCCGAGACACTCATGAGCGCACACATCCTCGACGGTAAAGCCCTTGCGGCAAGCCTTCGCAAGCAAGTCGCAGGCGAGTGCCAGGAGTTGCGCGCGGGCGGCATCGAACCTGGGCTGGCGGTGGTTTTGGTCGGCGACGATCCGGCTTCGCAAATCTACGTCAAACACAAGGAGCGAGCCGCGCACGAGTGTGGCGTTAGCGCGCTCGACTATCGACGAGGCGCAGACATTTCCCAAGAGGAACTTCTGCAGCTGGTGCACACCCTCAATGCTGATGCCAAGGTGCATGGCATCCTGGTTCAGTTGCCTCTGCCCGCGCATCTCGACGCCACCCAGATTCTCGACGCCATCGATCCAGCCAAAGACGTCGACGGTTTTCATCCCGACAACATCGGCAGGCTGGCGCAAGGTCGGCCGCGCTTTGTGGCCGCGACGCCAATGGGCTGCATGAGTCTGTTGGCCACCACAGGCCAGTCGCTGGCCGGCAAGCACGCGGTGGTGGTCGGGCGCTCGAACATCGTCGGCAAGCCCATGGCCCTCTTGCTCACCAACGCCAACGCGACGGTGACCCTATGTCACTCTAGGACCGAAGGCCTGGCCCAACACATTGCCCGCGCCGACATCGTGGTTGCGGCGGTCGGCAAGGTCGACGCGGTGCTAGCAAGCTGGCTCAAGCCGGGCGCCATCGTCATCGACGTCGGCATGAATCGCAACGCAGAGGGCAAGCTCTGTGGCGACGTCCAATACGAAGAGATGCTTGAGCACGCCTCCGCCATCACCCCTGTGCCGGGCGGTGTCGGTCCTATGACCATCGCAAGCTTGATGCAGAACGTCGTCAAAGCGGCGCGCGCGGCCGGCTGAGCGCGAGCACCGCACACTGCGTTGCCCGGCACCTTCTCCACGGCGCTTGTGCTTCGCCTGGGTCGTGAGTCGCTCGGGCGCGTGCTCGACCAAGCGTGTGCGCTGTCAGGCGGAGAGAAGCTAGCCGCGATTGGTGACGCGACTCGGGCTACTCAAGAGCGTCATGACCGCCTTGCGCAGCGCTTCACCGCTGGGCGGATTGCCGAGGACTTCGCTAGCTCCACAGCGCTGTAGCTCTGCTTGCCGCTGCGTGCTCTGCGCGAGAGCCACGCACGGGATGTCATGTTGCTCGCGAGCGCGACGTAGGGTGACGATGGCAGCGCCCTCGTCCTCATCGGCATCGACGACCACCAGGTCGGTGGATTCGCTCAGCAGCGAGAGTGCGCCCGCGTCATCATCCGCGAATACGATATCCGCGGTTCCGATGATGGACTTGAGGCGGCGCACGAGTGTTTGCCGGTCGCGCGCATCGGCACATTGCACAAGAATGCGAACGCCCGAGTAGGCCAGAACCAGGCCGTCGACGATCGCGCCCAGCTCATCGTCCAGCGAATCGAAGTGCACGCCGACACCGCGCGGACCGGTTGCGTCGGGCTCCAGGCGCTGCCAGGTGACGACCGCCGTAAGACTCACGACCCCGCGGTCGGGCAGGGTGATGTCGAGCTCGAGCACGGCGCCTTCGGGAGGCAGCTCATCCTCGCATTGGATGAACATGCCGCCCCGGCTGAGATTGACCGAGAAGGCCACCAGGAGCGCCGTCGGCGAGCGAAACATGACCTGCAATCGACCAGGTGCTCGCGCGAAATCACGACTTGGCATTCTTCACCAGTATTCCGTAAGCGGGCCCAAACACGCAACCGCTCAGCGGTGCAGTAGACGGTCCAGCAGACGATCTAGGTCGTCGAGGTCGGCGTATTTGATCTCGATGCGGCCACCCTTGCCACCTTTGTGCTCACTGAGGCTCACCGAGGCCCCAAGTGACTTGGTCAGGCGGTTTTCGACGTCGCGCACGGAGGCGTTTTTGGGGGCCGGTCCGGCTTTGGGTGCCGGTGGGCGCAGTCGCTTGCGAATGAGCGCTTCAGTCGCGCGCACCGAGAGGGAGTCGGATGCAACGGCACGGGCGCACACCTCGATCTCTTCGGCGCTTGGCAGAGCCAGCAGCGCACGTGCGTGACCCATGCCGATGCGGCCTTCCTCTACCATGCTGCGCACGCTGGCAGGCAGCTTGAGCAGGCGCAGACTGTTGGTGACGGTGCTGCGTTCTTTGCCCACCTTGGCGGCAATTTGCTCCTGGGTTAGCCCAAACTCGTCAGCCAGTCGCTGAAAAGCCATGGCTTCCTCGATGGCGTTGAGATCGGCTCGCTGGACATTCTCGACGATGGCGCGCTCGAAGGACTCTTGCGAGCTGACGTTCTGCACGACGATGGGAATCTCGAGAAGCGCTGCTCGCTGTGATGCGCGCCAGCGTCGCTCGCCGGCGATGAGGTAGTAGCCGCCTTCGCTGCGCTCGCGAACGATGAGCGGTTGAATGACACCGTGCTCGCGAATCGACTGGGCCAGCTCTTCGAGGAGGGCCTCGTCAAAGAGACGTCGTGGTTGCTCGGGGCTGGGATAGATATCCTCGACCTGCGCGATAAAATAGCTGCGCTTCTCGCCTGGCGCGGCTGCAACCCCAACATTGCCAGTGCCGGTGCGGGCGACAGCGCTCGGGGCTGCGCCTGCCGCAGGGCGTGCAGCAGCAGTTGGCGGCAAGAGGGCCCCTAGACCCCTGCCAAGGGCTTTGCGTTTTTCCTTGCTCACTGCACTCACGCAGCAGTGCCGTGGCTTGTGCGCTCGACGAACTCGTGGGCGAGTTGCATGTAGCTCTTGGAGCCAGCGCAGCGGAAGTCGTAGAGCAAGACCGGCTTGCCGTGAGATGGCGATTCCGAGAGGCGCACGTTGCGGGGAATCAGCGTTTCATAAACCTTGTTTGGCATGTGGCTCTCGACCTCACCTTTGACCTGACAGGCCAGGTTGGTGCGCGGATCGTACATGCAAAAGAGAATGCCCTCGAGATCGAGCTTGGCATTGTAGGCCTCGCGGACCTTTTCGATCGTGCTGACCAAGGCGCCGAGACCCTCGAGCGCGAAGTACTCGGCCTGCATGGGCACCACCACGCCGTCGGCGGCGACCAGGGCATTGAGGGTGAGCATGCCGAGGCTGGGCGGGCAGTCGATGATGATGTAGTCGTAGCTGTCGGCCACGGTCGCCAGTGCGCGTTTGAGGTAGCTCTCGCGCGACTCGCTGCCGATGAGCTCGATCTCGGCGCCAACCAGATCCATGGTGGCAGGCACGACGAAGAGGGTCGTGATCTCGGTGGGGCGAACGCAATCGCTCATGGCCACGTCACCGATGAGCGCATCGTAGATGCTCAGCTCGACCCGATCCTTGGAGTAGCCCACGGAGGAGGAGGCATTGCCCTGGGGGTCGAAATCGACCAGGAGGACTTTGTGGTCGGCGGCCGCGACCGATGCGGCCAGGTTGACAGCGGTGGTCGTTTTGCCAACGCCGCCTTTCTGATTTGCTACCGCGACAATTCGGGCCATGACCAGCACTTCGTAACACGCCCCTGTGACGAGGCAAAGCTTCATGTGGAAATCTTCCCCGCTCTAACGTTTTGGAATTAAATGGCTTTGCTGGCCCGCCGCTCCAGAACATGGCCAAAGCGTCGTAAAAACTTGGCCACTTGCGAGGGGGCGCCTACAGTGTGCTCAGGTGTAGGACAAAGTGGTCCTGCCGTATGAGGGGAACTTAGTTATGTCTGCATTTCCAAGGGTTTACACGTCTTTTGCTGAATTTGAGCGCGAGGAGCTGCGCAAGTTCGATTCGCTGCGCACCAGTGTCGATGACCTCGTCGAGGAGCGATTTTCCGAGGAGCTCAACTTTGGCGATTCTCCAGACAGCCCGCCTCGCCGACGTGGGCGACCGCGCAAGAACTCCTAGCCACGACGGCTAGCCACGACGGCTGGCCACGACGGCGGGCCACGACGGCTGGCCACGACGGCTGGCCACGACTTCGCTGCAGCTGCTTTTTCTTAGCTTAACGCCGACTCGGGGGATTCGGCCGACATCGGGCCTGGCCATGCGCCGGGCCCGATTCGTTTGCGCCCCTCGCCATCGCTGCTCACGGGCCGGCGACGCTCCCTTTGTGGGCTCGGGCTCGAGCACACAGCTAGCCCTCGATGTCGTAGTCCTTGAGCTTCTTGTACAGCGTCGATCGATCGATCTCGAGGATGGCGGCCGCCTTGGCTTTGTTGCCGCCGGTCTCGCGCAGGGCCGCGACGATGCCTTCGCGCTCCAGTTCTCGAAGGGGACGCGCACTGGCGCCCGTGCCCTGCGGGCTCGCAGCGTGCAGGCCTGCGTGGGCCGCGCTGACGGCGACATAGGGGGCCTCGGGAATGGGCATGGCTGGCGCGGTCGGCGTTGGCGTCATGGGCGTGAAGCGCTC
Organism: Kofleriaceae bacterium; assembly: GCA_024642805.1. Taxonomy (GTDB): domain Bacteria; phylum Myxococcota_A; class Polyangia; order Haliangiales; family Haliangiaceae; genus NORP324. Next base: position 4,850 of record JAHEAK010000001.1, read on the forward strand.
GGTGCGCGCGTGGGGTCGCGCAAGCTCCGGTGGCAAATCGCCGAGCAAGATGTGTGGGCCCTCGCCGAGCACGATGGCGCGCTCGATGGCGTTGCGCAGCTCGCGCACGTTGCCGGGCCAGTCGTAGTTGCACAGGCCCTGCATGGCATCCTGGCTAAAGCCCTCGATGCGGCGCGCGACTTGATTGCGCAGTCGATGCAGGAAGTGATGAGCGAGGATAGGCACATCGCTAGGTCGCTCATGCAGAGCGGGAACGCGCGTGTGGATCACCGAGAGTCGGTAATAGAGGTCCTCGCGAAAGCCGCCGCTCTGCACCATGGCTGGCAAGTCGCGATTGGTGGCGGCTACCACGCGCACGTTGACGTGGATGCTGCGGGTACCACCGACGCGCTCGAAGCACTGCTCTTCGAGCACACGCAGAAACTTGGTCTGGCAGCTGAGCGGCAGCTCGCCGACCTCGTCGAGAAAAAGAGTGCCGTTGTTGGCGGCCTCGAAGCGACCGATCTTGCGCTCGGTCGCGCCGGTGAAGGCGCCCTTCTCGTGACCGAAGAGCTCGCTCTCGATGAGGCTCTCGGTGAGAGCCGCGCAGTTGACGGCGACAAAGCTCTGCCCGCTGCGCCGACTGGCCTGGTGGATGCCTCGAGCAACCATCTCCTTGCCGCTGCCACTTTGCCCCGTCACCAAGACCGTGGCGTCAGAGGGGCCAACCTTGTGCACAAAGCTCATCAGCTGCAGCGCCGGAGGGGACTCGCCGACAAAGGCACCCTTGCCGAGCTCTTCGCTCAGATGTTGATTCTCGGCCTTCAGAGAGTCGCGTGAGCGCTGATTGGCCAGGGCCGCCGAGAAGAGGTGAGCCAGACAGCTCATCGCCATCAGATCCATCTCCTGCCAGGAGCCCGCTTGTCGATCGGCGTAGAGCAAACCGAGCGGCGCTTCGCTCGGCGAGGCCAGGAGGGGCGCCGAGAGAACTGCGCGCGCGCCGGCGGCGGTCTCCACACCTTCAGCGGCAACGCACTTGCCCTCGGTGGCGACCTTGGCGATGAGGTCGGAGGGCACCTGTACTTGTTGGCCGGCAGGATCGCCCGGTCGAACGGATGCCGCTTTGGGCAACATGCGCCCCTTGTCGTGCAAGAGCAGAAAGGCACGATCGGCGCCTAGCGCGGTGACGATGGCTTCGCAAGCGGCACGACCTAGCTCTGCCTCCGACTGCACCACGTGTAGCTTGTCGCCAAAGGCCGCTAGCGCCGAGAGATGGCGGTGCTGCTCCAGTGGCTTTTGGGCCGCTCGCAGAATGAGCGCGCTCGAGCCCACTTCGATGGTGACGCGACTTGGGCGCAGGGGCTGCGCTGCGTCCTGGACTTCTTCCTGCACGAAAGTCATGCGCGTCTGGCCGACGGTGATTTCGTCGCCCGTCGTGAGCGGGTGCTTGGAGATGAGCTCGCCGTTGACCAGGGTGCGGTTGCGCGAGCTTTGGTCGAGCAAGGTCAGTCGCTGATCGCGAAACTCGATCGTGCAGTGCTCACGCGACACCGAGGGATCGCGCAGCTGCACCAAGTTCTCTTCGCCGCGACCGATGCTGCCCCCACGCATCGGAATGGGAAAGACCGTCCCGACGTCAGGACCGTAAACCACAACCAGTCGGGCGTACGCCATGCCCCAACTGTACTACGCCCAACTGCGGGCGCGCGCGTGCCCTGCCAGTCTATGGAGCGACGATGCGCAACTCGAAGGGACGCAGGTCACCGCCAACCGGATCCTCCGCGACATGCTCGCCATCGCGGCTCACGGCCACGTAGTAGCGGATGAGCGTGCCCGAGGCCTGACCGGGAATCTGCCCGACATAGATTTCGCCCGATCGCCCATCGCTGTCGAGTGGATTCATGGGCAGTGGGATGTAGTGCGCCGGCTCGTTGTCGAGGGCATTGTAGAAGACCTCGATCTTGTCGTCGACCAGGGTGCCGACGATCACGCTGCGAACCCGGTAGGGGCCCAGGGTGTCTGTACTCTGCTCGAGTACGCTGGTTCCGTCGATGGTCGGATCCGCGCACCCGGCAGAAAGCCAGAGAAATGCTGCCAGAGCGGACGCTTTTGCCATCATCAGCAAATTCTAGCGGCTCGATGGGGAGTGCGCGACTTCTGGGCATTGCATGCTGGCCTGCCAAGGCGTTACCAATCACTTATGAAAGTAGTCACGATGCTCTGCTGTCTGGTTGCAATGGCTTGCGGCCCACGGTCGAAGGGCGCGCAGGACAGCGCCGCGGATCCCAACGCGACATCGAGCGGGACCTCGCCGTCGAAGGTAGCCGCCGTCTTTATCATGAGCCTGGAGTTTCAGGACGCAGGAACCGCGCCGCCCACCACGCATATTGACCTGGTCGAGACTAACGAGAACGGCGCCAACAAGCGCAACAGCCTCGGCGTCTTCGAGGGCCAGTGCAAAGACGTCACCGTCGATGTGCGCAAGACAGACCCACAAGTTCTCCTGGCCTTTCATTGCCAGCCCTCGGCCAACCAACGCGGCGTGCTCGTGCACATCATCGCGCGCAATTCCCGGCTGGTCTTGCTGCGCGCGTGGCTTGGTAGCAGCAAGCCGACCTTCGATGAGTTCGATCAGATTGCCGAGCTGCCTCCCTATCCGACTGGCGTGCCGATCAAGACCGAGTACGACAACTAGGCAGGGCCAGAAGATCGCAGGAGGGTCGCCGAGACGGGGTGCTCAGCTCGGCCGAACGACGTGGCCTGGCGCCGGGCGCAATCGCTCGAGCAAGAAGAAGCTCGTGGCGACGCGCAGTGGTCCAACGGCGTAGTAGGCCTTGCCGAGGTAGAGATCCTTGTTGTCGGGATCCACTTGCACCAGGTAGTCGCGCAGACCGCGGCTCGGATCGAGGTTCTTGTTGCCACCTTTGCCGTAGTCGAGCAGCACCGAGTGCAGGTAGGCGTTGTCCTTGGCAGTCGAGTCGACAGGCGCGACCTGATAGTAGCCAAAGCGCTTGGGCGCCTCGTTGGAGGGCTTGGTTTGCCAGGGCAAGCCGAGGTCGTCTTGCACAACCGGGCAGTTGTAACCGTAGAGAGCATCACCTTCCCAGAAGAAGCCCTTCACGAACTTCTTGATGCCGGCAAGCTTGGCCCAGGCCGGGTGGTTCATGCCGCGAAACTCCCAGCCGGCTAGCGAGGAGAGCTCAGGCATGGTGCCGCGCAGAAACGCGACTTCGAGCTCACTGCGGCTGCGACGACCTAGCTCGTAGTAACGGGCACTGCCGACCGAGTACGCGGGATCGATGGCTGGAGAGGACATGCTGGCGGTGGTGTGGGAGTCGGTCTCGATGTTCATGGGGCTCACAACAGGTATTGGCGAGGAGACTGCAAGACATGATGCACGTTGCGTGTGGTCAGTGCCTGGATGGTCTCCATCGGATTGACGCCGACTGGCGTTGGAAAGAGGCTTGCGTCAGCGACCATAAGCCCTTCCGTGTCGTGAACCAAGCCATACATATCGGTCACTGACCGAGACGCATCGCCACCCATGCATGCCGAACCCATCAGATGCACGGTGACGACTTCCATCGACGACTTTGGAATCTTGCTGGAGTAGAGCTTGCGAATGTCATCGGGACTGCACAGCTCACCGACGCCCGCAAAGGGCGGAATGATGCGCTTTGCGCCGCTCTCGAAAAGCAGCTCGGCAAGCAAACCGGTGCCACGCACCAGGCGATCCGCGTCGAAATCGTTGAGCTGATAAAAGGCCTGAGGATGGCCGCCGGGCAGCATCTTGAGATGGCCAACGGCGGTGTCCTCGACCATCAGACCGGCGACCACCATGCGATCGTAAAGGCCCATGAGCTCGCCAAGCTCTTCGCCGTACATGGGCGCGCTCATGGCGACGACGCTCGGTGGAACGTTGACGGCTGCGAACAAAAAACCTTGATCGTGGAACTCGCGCACCTGATAGGCCTGATGCACGCCTTCCCATCCGCGCACGGGCTCATCGTAGATGGCGACGACTTTGCTGTTGGGATGCAGGCTGAGGTTCTGACCGAGACGACCAGAGCGCGAGCGCAAGCCCGAGCGATGCAAGAGCGCTGGCGTGTGCACCGAACCGCACGACGAGACCACCAGCTTGGCGCGCACTTGCAAGGGCGTTGCCTTGCTGCCGTTGGCGGCCAGCACTTGCCCGCGCACGCCAACCGCTCGCTTGCCTTCGCGAAGGATCGTGTCGACGCGAACATTGGAATAGACGCGCGCTCCAAAGTGCAGGGCGCGAGGCAGGTAACTCACCAGTGCGCTCTGCTTGGCTCCGGTCGGGCATCCGAAGGCGCAGTTGTTGCTGCCCGCGCAGTGCACCTGGTTGCGGCGATTGGGAATGACCTTCCACTTCTTGCGGTCGGCACCTTCTTTGAGGAGCTGGTTGTCGCGACCGATGCTCTCCGGATCTTGATAGGCGACGTGAATGCGCCGCTCGACGCGCTCGAAGTAGGGCTCCATGTCGGCGGCCTCGATGCCGTCGATTGCGGCCTCTCTGGACCAGCGATGTAAGATTTGTTCTGGTGTACGCCAGCTCATGCCGCCGTTGACGACGGTGGATCCGCCAACCACGCTGCCTTCCTGGTACAGGACGGGTGGCGAGCCGACCGCCATGGTTGCGCCACCTCCGCGGTACATCTTGCGGATCATGTCGGTGGCATTGGCAGTGAAGTCGCTGGTGCCGTAGTAGTTGCCCTCTTCGAGGACGATGACCTCGTAGCCAGCCTCGGCGAATTCGGCGGCCGCGGTGGCACCACCGGCTCCCGAACCAACGATCACGACGTCGCAGTCGAGCTCGGTCGGGCCGCTGATATGCGTGCGGTCAAAGACGTTCTTGTGACGCTCCTGGCTCATAGCGCGCTCGATCCTTTCGCGACCACGCCCGGTAGCGGGTCTGGTTCGATGATCTCGCGCTCGCGCTTTGCGATCGCATCAGCATAGGTCGTGAGGCGATAGCGAATGCTCTTTTCGATCCACTGCTGAGGCGTGTAGCCGATGGCAGCCATGATGGCAGGCTGCTCGTAGCAGGCCAGAGCGATCAGGCTCTTGATGCCCTTGGCAAACTCGTGCTGCGGCATCAGGCTCGAGTGCAACCACGACTCGAAGTAAGCGAGGGCTTGCTCGCTCGACAGCTGCGAGGCGCGCTTGCCTGGATGAGCAGGGTAGGCCATGGCGGCGAGCTCGTACCCCGAGATGCCCGCAAGCAAGGCTGCGCGCACGCCGGGCGGCGACGCACGCATAGAGAGCTCGACGTGTTCGACGATGTCGTCGACCAGGCCGAGCTCTATAGCTTCAGACGGACATACAACCGGAACCAGACTTTTGAGAAGCGCCCGTATAGGGCCAGGATGGTTGTAGTCCGCCAGATAGGTCACTGCAGCAACTCTAGCAGAGCCATCAGTCTTTCATCATGGCCTGCCAGGTACTGATTCATTCGGTCGATAGCTTCTTGTGGATTGCGCTCCTCGAGTGCATCGAGCACACCATCCCAAGCGGCAACGTAGCCTTCGGGTGGTGCCAGGACAGCGCCGAGTGATTTGGCAAGATCGTTGTAGATGTTGCTCATCTGATTGATCATCCACAGACCGGGCAAGAACTTTGCGCTCATGACGATGCTTCGCAGCACGTTGAGATCCGCGCTGGCAAACTGGCTGCCACCATTGCGCATCTCCCATGCTTCGCGAACAGCGAGTCGGGCGCGCTTGGTTGCTCCGGGAGGTACGCGGGTTGCGACCATGTCCATGATCTCGCGCATCAGCGATCGACGGAGTCGTAATAGGTCACTGACCATTTGTGGTGTCGATGGCGACTCTGGGCCTGGCTCCGCGTAGCGAAGGTAGGAGGGCAGGACGTCGATCATCCACTCGTGCACGCTCTGCACGGCGATTCCGGATCCCCGTCGAGGCTTGACCAGATTCCACTCTCCCAGGCGGCGCAGAGCTTCGCGAAGGGTGGGCCGGCTGGCGCCGAGTTGCTTGGCCAGATCTCGCTCGGCGGGCAAACGCGCGCCTGGCGGGTAGGTGCCTCCGACGATGTCAGCGAGTAGTTTCTCGAAGACGGCCTCGGTGGCGGTAACATTGGCGTCCATGGGCGCGGGAGGCACGTGGACATGCTTGGCGGGGGAATGTTCGGTGATCATTAGGCGCAGATCCCTCTATTTTGGGGTGGTTAGGTAGACCCCGCCATTGTGACGGAGTTTAGTGGGGACGGAGAGAGAACCACAATCAGGCTGGTCTGCCCACATAAAACAGCCACGCCAGCGCGCTAATCACTAATGAGGGCATCGTCGGCGCTTATGAGGCGATCCTCCTCGGCGCTCGATTCGGATGTAGGTTCGCTGCATCACAGGGCTTTTGCTGCTCCGTCCATTGACGATCCACTCGGCCGGCCATAGGTTGTGAGGATGAGCAAATCGGACCAAGGCGACGTCGAAGTTCCCAACGTCATTCCCATCCTTCCGCTGCGGAACTCGGTGTTGTTTCCTGGCTCGATCATTCCTATTGACGTCGGTCGCAGGAAGTCGGTTCGCCTTGTCGAAGACGCCATCTCCAAGGAGCGACCGGTTATCGGCATCCTGACCCAGCGCGACGCTCGCACCGAAGAGCCTGGCGTCGAGGACATGTACCAGATTGGTTGCGCCGCTCGCATCCTCAAGGTCATCAAGCTCGCCAAAGACAACTTCAGCGTCATCCTGCAAGGTGTGTCGCGCATCGAGGTGCAGGCCATCGAGGGCACGGAGCCTTTCATCGCCGCTCAGGTGCGCACGATTCCCGATGAGGAGACAAGCGACGTCGAACTCGACGCCCTGGTCATGAACCTCAAGGACATCGCCAAGCGCGTGGTCAAGCTCATGCCAGAGCTTCCCAAGGAAGCCGGCGCGCTGGTCGACAGCGTGACCGAGCCTGGTCATCTGGCCGACCTCATCACCTCCAATCTCGAGCTCGAAGTGCACGAGAAGCAGGAAATCCTCGAGACCTTCGATTTGAAGAGTCGCATGCGCCTGGTGCTCACCTTCCTGTCGCGCCAACTCGAAGTGCTCAAGGTGCGCGAGCGCATCAACACGCAAGTGCAAGAGGAGATGGGCCGCAATCAGCGCGAGTACGTGCTGCGCCAGCAGCTCAAGGCCATTCGCGACGAGCTCGGCGAGCTGGAAGAGGGCTCGAGCGACTTAGAAGAGTTCCGAGACAAGATCGAGGAGAGCGGGATGCCAGAGGAGGCCGCCAAGGCCGCCAAGAAGCAGCTCGATCGCCTCAAGCAGATGCAGGCCTCATCGGCCGAGTACACGGTCACTCGCACCTATCTCGAGTGGCTGGTCGAGCTGCCCTGGAACGTGAGCACCGATGATCACATCGAGCTCGACCTGGTGCGCGAAGTTCTCGACGAGGATCACTACGACCTCGACAAAGTCAAAAAGCGCATCGTCGAGTACATGGCCGTGCGCAAGCTCAAGTCCGACAAGAAGGGCCCGATCCTGTGTCTGGCGGGTCCTCCCGGCGTTGGCAAGACCTCTCTGGGTCGCTCGGTGGCGCGCGCCATCGGTCGCAAGTTCGTGCGCGTGTCGCTCGGCGGCGTGCGCGACGAGGCAGAGATTCGCGGTCATCGCCGCACCTACGTTGGCTCGATGCCAGGACGCATCATTCAAGGCATCAAGAAGGCCGGCACCAACAACCCCGTGTTCGTCCTCGATGAGATCGACAAGCTCGGCCACGATTTCCGTGGCGATCCGGGCTCGGCGCTGCTCGAGGTTCTGGATCCCGAGCAAAACAGCTCCTTCTCGGATCACTATCTCGAAGTGCCCTTCGATCTTTCCAAGGTCATGTTCATCGCCACGGCCAATCAGCTCGATTCCATTCCGTGGGCGCTTCGCGATCGTCTCGAGATCATCGACCTGGCTGGCTACACCCGCCAGGACAAGCAGCAAATCGCCCGCCGCTACCTGGTGCCAAAGCAGCTCGAGGATCACGGCCTGGCTGACGGTGTGTGCGAGATCAGCGATGAGGCCGTCTTCAGCGTCATCGACTCCTACACTCGTGAAGCCGGCGTTCGAAATCTCGAGCGTGAGATTGGCAGCTTGACCCGCGGCGTTGCCGTCAAGGTCGCCGAGGGCACCAAGGAGCGCGAGACCATCAACAATGCCGAGGACGTTGCTCTGTACCTGGGCGCGCCCAAGTACACCAGCGAGGTTGCCGAGCGCACCGCTGAGCCAGGTGTGGCAACCGGTCTCGCCTGGACCGCGGTCGGTGGCGAGATTCTCTTCATCGAAGCCACGACCATGCCAGGCAAGGGCAAGCTGACACTCACAGGTCAGCTCGGCGAAGTCATGAAAGAGTCGGTCATGGCCGCTCTGAGCTTCGTGCGCAGCCGCGCTCCGCAAATCGGTCTGGACGCAGGCAACTTCGTGGAGCGCATGGACTTGCACGTGCACGTTCCCGCTGGCGCTGTTCCCAAAGATGGTCCTTCCGCCGGTGTCACCATGTACACCGCTCTGGTGTCTTTGTTGCTCGGCATTCCGGTTCGACCTGACGTGGCCATGACCGGCGAGATTTCGCTGCGCGGAAACGTCATGCCCGTCGGCGGTGTGAAAGAGAAACTGCTCGCCGCGCACCGAGCCGGCATCAAACGGGTCATCATTCCATTCCGCAACCTCAAGGACCTCGTCGACATCCCCAAGGAGATCAAAGACGAGATGGAAATCTTTGGAGCCAAGCGCATGGACGAAGTTCTGCACTACGCTCTGACCAGGATTCCCGCAGGGCTCGAGCCTTTGCCAACGGCTGGCGAAGATGGCGAGACAGCGAGTGTGCCCGTCGATGGCGCCAAGCCAGAGAGCAGCAAGCAGGTCTGAGCCGCCGCTCTCAGCTGTGAGAGCCGAAGCTGAGCTGAGATAGAAGAATGAAGCCCGCTCCTCGGAGCGGGCTTTTTCATGCGTGCTCACAGACTCGCATTCGAATGCGCGCGAAACCTACAGAAGAGCCTTGGAGTCTTGACGCGGCTTTATGGGGTGCTTAGGTTGCCCAGCGAACACAAAGGAGGCACCCACAATGGGAAAGATCATCGGTATAGACTTGGGCACGACGAACTCCGCCGTTGCCGTCATGGAGGGCAAAGAGCCCAAAATCATCACCAACGAAGAGGGCGGTCGACTGACGCCATCGGTGGTTGCGTTTGATGACAAAGGCGAAGTGCTCGTTGGGCAGATCGCACGTCGACAAGCCATCACCAACCCAGAGAACACAGTGTTCTCGGCCAAGCGCTTCATGGGTATGCGTTTCGCGGACGCTGGCGAAGAAAAGTCCCGCGTGCCCTTCAACGTCGTCAAGCAATCCAATGGCGACTGTGGCATCAAGATTCGAGACACCACATACGCGATTCCCGAGGTTTCCGCGCGCGTTCTGATGAAGCTCAAGCGAGCGGCAGAAGAGTACCTGGGCGAGCCTGTCACCGAAGCGGTGGTTACGGTTCCCGCGTACTTCAACGACGCGCAGCGCCAGGCCACCAAGGATGCAGGACGCATCGCTGGTTTGGATGTCAAACGCATCGTCAACGAGCCCACCGCGGCCGCACTGGCCTACGGTCTGGACAAGACCAAGGATCACCTGGTCGCCGTCTATGACTTCGGTGGCGGTACCTTCGATATTTCCATTCTGGAAGTTGGCGACAAGGTCGTCGAGGTTGTGTCCACCAACGGCGACACCCACCTTGGCGGCGACGACATCGACAACACCCTCATCGACTGGCTGATCGCCGAGTTCAAAAAGGACTCGGGCATCGACGTCTCCAAAGACAAGATGGTTCTCCAGCGCCTCAAAGAGGCCGCAGAGAAGGCCAAGATCGAGCTGTCGACCACCCAGGAGACGGAGATCAATCTTCCTTTCCTCACGGCGGATGCCAGCGGTCCCAAGCACCTGGTCGTCAAGCTCGCTCGCTCGAAGTTCGAGCAGATGATCGAGGGCATCGTTCAGCGCACCATCGAGCCTTTCAAGGCCGCTCTGAAAGACGCTGACAAGAAGGCCTCCGACATTGGCGAGGTCATCCTGGTCGGTGGTTCGACCCGTATCCCGATGGTCCAGCGCGTCGTCGAGGAGTTCTTCGGCAAGCCTCCCCACAAAGGCGTCAACCCCGATGAGGTGGTTGCTCTTGGTGCTGCAGTGCAGGCCGGCGTTCTCTCTGGCGACGTCAAAGACATCCTCTTGCTCGACGTCACGCCCCTCAGCTTGTCCATCGAGACTCTCGGTGGCGTAGCCACGGTGCAGATTCCTCGCAACACCACGATTCCGACCCACAAGGCCGAGGTGTTCTCGACGGCATCCGACAACCAGACCTCGGTCGAAGTGCACATCCTTCAGGGTGAGCGCCAGATGGCCAAGGACAACCGCTCGCTCGGTAAGTTCCACCTCAATGGAATCCCTTCGGCACCACGTGGCGTTCCTCAAATCGAGGTGGCCTTTGATATCGATGCCAACGGTATCTTGAACGTGACCGCTACCGACAAAGCGACCAACAAAGAGCAAGCGATCACTATCACCGCTTCGTCTGGTATCAGCGAGGCCGAGATCGACCGCATGGTATCGGACGCCGAGTCCCACGCAGCCGAAGACGCCGAGCGTCGTGAAGCTATCGAGGCGCGCAACAAGCTCGACTCGATGCTGCACAGCACTCGCAAAGTCATGGAAGAGGCAGGCGACAAGATTCCTGCCGAAGACAGGCTTCGCGCGGAAGAGGAGTTCAAGAGCGCCGAGAAAGTGCTCGAGGAGCACAAGGAGCCAACCAAAGCCGATGAGCTGCGATCCGCGCTCGAGAGCCTGGAGACCCTGGCGCATCGCCTTGCTGAGCTCATGTACAAAGGGCAGGGCGCTGGCGACGATGCCGGCGGCCAAGACGCTCACGATCATGACCACGATGCATCCGCGAGCAACGAGGGCGTCATCGACGCCGAGTTCGAAGAGACCAACTAGACCGACAGACCTACACGTCCCTTTGTGTTGAAGGTCGTGTCCCTAGCAGTAAGGAAAGGCGTTCGAGGCTCCCTCGGGCGCCTTTTCTTTTTCCTGGGAGGCCGCGGTCGGCCGGTGGCATACTCGGAGCGTGGGGATTTCGCGCGCATGCGGCCGCCTGGCGCTCGTCGCCATGTGCTCCATCGCCGCCCAAGCGTGCATCTATGACGGCCTGGTCGTGGAGGATCACTCGGGCTATAGCAGTGGACCAGGGCGATTTGGCGTGCTCTACGAAGGTACCCGACTTCCCAAGGCTGGCCAGGGCTATCTCATACCGGCCACCTGGAGCGAGCGAGGTCTCAACTACGGCGTCGACGAAATGGCCAGTCTCCTGGTCTACACGGGCCGCACGTTGCACTTACATGACGAAGGAATGATGCTGGCCGTCGGCGACATCTCGCGTGCCACGGGCGGACGAAGCCCATGGCATCGCTCGCATCAAACGGGTCGCGACGTCGACTTGCTCTTCTTCGTCGACGACCTCGAGGGTCACCCGATCGTCAACGAGTGGATGTTTCACCACAACCCGGATGGCAGTCAGCGAGTGGGAAAGAACGAGACACCCAGAGTGCAGTTCGACGTGAAAGCCAACTGGCTGCTGGTGGCTACCTTGCTCGACAACCCGGTGGCCGAAGTGCAGTACATCTTCATCCAGGAGGATCTGCGCCAGATGCTGCTGGCCCACGCCCGCGAGGCCGGGGCATCGCGTGGGCTCTTGGCGCGTGCAAGAGAAGTCATGATGCAGCCGGGCGACTCCGCTCCGCACGACGACCACATGCACGTGCGAATCTATTGCCCGAAGAACGATCTTTCTGCCGGCTGCCAAGATGCCGGTCAGATGCGCTGGCACAAGCGAGATGACAAATACAAAGAGCGCATCGAGCGCTTGCCTGGTTACGAGAGCATCGTGCCGGCCGGGGCCGTCACCGCCTTGCCCTGGCTTCTACGCTAGCTGGAAGGGGCAGCGCTCGGTTCCGCCAACAGGTTGGCGAGCTTGTGCGCCACCAGTTCGTGGTCGCCGCTGTACTTGAGCAAGAGGTTGAGGGTCTCGCGCACCTGGCTTTCTTCGAGACGCTCAGCGCAGAGTAGAACCAGCGCACGCGCCCAGTCGATGCTCTCCGAGATGCTAGGTGCCTTCTTGAGGGGAAGCTTGCGCAGCTCGCCGACGAAGCTCACGATGCTGTCGCGCAGAGTAACGTCGATGCCAGGTAGGCGAGTGCTGAGAATCTGCGCTTCGATGTCCGCGCTGGGATAGTCGATGGCCAGGTGCAAACAGCGGCGTCGGAGGGCGTCACTCAGTTCGCGGGTGTTGTTGGAGGTGAGGAAGACGATGGGCTTGTGCTTGGCGCGCACAGTGCCGAGCTCTGGAACCGTGACCTGGTACTCGGCTAGCACTTCGAGAAAGAAGGCCTCGAGTTCTTCCTCGGCTCTGTCGACCTCGTCGATGAGCAGTACCACTTGCCCTTCGCTCTGCATGGCGCGCAAGAGGGGGCGCGGCTGTAAGAATTTCTCTGAGAAGAAGGCGTCATCTTGACTGGCGATGCGATCCGATGCTTCTTTCAGATTGGCTGTGCCAGCCAAGAGATCGCCAATCTGGGCACCGAGCAGCTGGGTGTAGAGAAGCTGTTTGGAATATTTCCACTCGTAGAGGGTCTTGCTCTCGTCGAGCCCCTCATAGCACTGCAGGCGCACGAGCTCGCAGCCCAGAGCTTGCGCAGTGGCCTTGGCTAGCTCCGTCTTGCCGACGCCCGGAGGCCCTTCGCACAAGATGGGCTTGTCGAGCGACGCTGCCAGGAATACCGAGGTGGCGATGCTGCGGCTGCACACGTAGCCCGCTTCGCTGAGACGCTCCTGCACCTCTTCGATGCTGCGAAAGCCGTGGGTGGGATTCGTCATGGGCTTGGATTGGGCGTTGCCTGCTTCTTGGGACGTCGCGGAATGAGATGTCGCAGGCTGAAGTCAAAGGCTCGCAGAAACTGCCCGCGAATGCGCACATCGGCGGCACTGAGCGTGAGCGAATATCCGATTCGCGTGTCGTCGACCACCAGCAGAGCCTGGCGCAGGAAGTGCTCGCCATCGTCGAAGTCGAGCCAGTAGGCACCTGTGGCCGAGTGCAGCTGGGGAGCGCGAACCTGGTAGCCGAGCTCTTGCAGCTTCTTGGCGGTTTCCGTCGCGTAGGTCTGTGAGTCGCGGATCGCGGTTAGAGGCTCCGCGGAGAAGAGCATGCGAGCGTCGGGACGGCGGTGCACCATCCACAGCAGGATGCTCGGGTACGAGGTGCTTTCGGTGAGCTGCCAGCCCTTCGGTCCCTCGATGCTGACCTTCCACTGATCCGATCGAAATTTGTCTCCATCGAGATCCGCGTGTGAGATCTCGCCGCCGGCCAAACTGGCGACGACGACCATCGCGAGCGTTGCCTTGCACTTCATGGCAGCCAGTTAAACACAGTCTCTTGGGCCAGTGCGCGTGTTCTAGCGCAGATCCAGGCCAGGCTCAGCAAGGCCATGGCGCGGTCATTGGTGGCCGAGATACCTGAACAAAGTAGCAGCCAAATACTTGACTCTATTTGGGCTACCATTCTTGACCGACTACATTCATTAGATTATTGTGACGTTACTTCGGATTGGTGAGGTCGTTAACACGACTTACGTATCAGGAGTCTTCGTAAGTGAAGTGCAAAGCAGGGGGGATGAGGGTGACCTCATTTAGGACGACGGACAGCGCACGTCTGTCCTCCTGCGTGCGCTCTCGTAGGATCATTTTGTCAACTCGCAACCGAATAACCGCCTTCAAGGCATCTGCACCGACGCCAGAGGCAGTGCGCGAGGACGATCCGAGGAGGGACGCCGAGCACTTCGTATCGGCTTCGGTCGCTCAGCACAGCCGCAAGAGTGCGGGTTCCGGAGGCGCCGGTCGCGTGAAGAAGGAGCGGCCCGAGGGGCTCCTGAGTGACCTCGAGTTGCGCGAGGTGCGCGAACAGTATGCCGATGGCATTACGGCCGTGCAGATAGTCGAGCTCTTCTCGGCGCGCGGCGTGCGCTTTTCAGAAGCCACCTTTCGAAAGTACGTGCAGCAGGGGCTTCTGCCTCGCAGTCGCCGCGTCGGCCGCAAGGGCAAGCACAGGGGATCCCTCGGCGTCTATCCAGCCAAGGTCGTCAACAGGATCAATCTCATCAAGTCACTGATGAGCGATGGCTACACGATCGAGCAGATTCAGTCGCAGTTCTTGAAGTTCACCGATGTGATCGAGCGCCTCGAGGAAGGCCTGCAGTTGGTCTTCGAGCTCTTTCAGGACGATGCCGCGAGCCCGCGCTTCGACAACAAGGCTCGCAAGAGTCTCAGTCGAGAAATGGCTGATGCCGAGAAGTGCGCGGACGAGCTAATGACACGAATCAACGAACTGTCGGACCGGCTCTCACAGAGTCACGAGGACAGTTATCGAAGTACCGGGGCTGCGGGGAGCGCCGAAGACTTGTTGTAGAGGCCCGCCTTCCCGAGAGGCGGCACAGCAGACATTGAGTTGTCTAAACCGAATGCAGATGGGGGAAACGATGCAAGAGCAGATGGACGCAAGCGAGCAGGTCAGCGAGGTTGGTGAGGCGAAGGCAAAAAGCGCGCAACGGCCCACAGAGGACCAGTGCGATGAGATGAGCTCGAGCGGCATCGAGATCGTCGAAGAGGGCGGCGAAGAGGAACCTAAGGTTCGCAAGATTCGCCGTCGTGCTCGACGCACGCGACCTCGCTCGAAGACGATCGCGATGAAGCGTCTCACGCGCGAAGAGCTTCGCCTTGGCGCCCTGCTCAATCCACCCGTCGACATCCCACGTCCACAAACGCGCGCGGAGTGCCAGGGGCAGGCCGGTCCGTGCCCTTGGGTTGCTTGCAAGCACCACCTGTACCTTGACGTGAATCCAGAGACGGGTTCGATCAAGATCAACTTCCCCGATCTAGAGCCTTGGGAGCTCAAGCACACCTGTGCGCTCGAGATTGCGGATCGCAACGGTATTACCCTGGAAGACGTCGGCGAGATCATGAACTTGACTCGTGAGCGAATTCGCCAGGTCGAGGTGCGCGGCCTTGCCAAACTGCGCGCGATGTCGCCATCTCGAGAAGAGATCGGCGCTGGCTGTCCAGAGGAATAAGCTCCCGTCCCGATGGCCATGGCGGGTCGTTGATTCTCGCCAAGGCGATTGCTAAGAGTCCCTTCGAACGGAGGGACTCTTTTCATGCCTGCTATCCGACGCGCACTCATCAGTGTTTCCGACAAACGCGGCCTCGTCGAGTTCGTCACTGGCCTCGCCGATTTCGGTGTGGAGATTCTGTCGACTGGCGGAACCGCCAAGATGCTCTCCGAGGCCGGCTTCGCGGTGGACTGCTCGGTCGCGACATTCCATCGCACCAGGCGCAGATGAAGGCGGACGGCATCGAGCCGATCGATCTCGTCGTCGTCAACCTCTACCCCTTCGAGGAAACCGTCGCCAAGGGCTCGCCGAGCATCGCGGAGGCCATCGAGCAGATCGATATCGGCGGCCCCTCGATGCTTCGTTCGGCTGCCAAGAATCACGAGCGCGTCACCGTCATCGTTGATCCGGCCGACTACGCGACGGTCATTGCCGAGATGAAGCAGAGCAAGGGCAGCGTTTGCGACCAGACCCGCTTCGATCTCGCCCGCAGGGTGTTCGCCCATACCGCCGCATACGACGCGGCCATTGCCGCTCACCTGAGCTCGGTGGAGCTCGGCTCGGATCAAAAAGCGCGCTTTCCGCAGACCCTGGGTCTTCAGTACGAGCGGGTCATGGAGCTTCGCTACGGCGAAAACCCGCACCAGGCGGCCGCCTTCTACCGCGACTCGCGCAGCCCGCTGATCTCGACCAACGAGCGACCCAGCATCGCCGATGCAGAGATTCTGCAGGGCAAGGAACTGAGCTACAACAACATCCTGGATCTCGATGCGGCCCTCGCTTGCTGCATCGAGCACGATGCCTGCACGGCGGTGGTCGTCAAGCACACCAATCCCTGCGGCGTGGCCAGCGACGATTCCATCGCCGAGGCCTACCGAAAAGCGCGCAGCTGCGATCCACTGAGTTCCTTCGGCGGCATCGTGGCGGTGAACCGCGAAATCGACGAGGCGCTGGCCAGGCAGCTGGCGGAGACCTTCCTCGAGTGCATCGTTGCACCAAGCTACTCAAGCAAGGCGCGCGAGATTCTGGGTGACAAGAAGAACCTTCGACTGGTCGCTCTGCCTGGACTGGACGTGGCGGCGGGCGGCACCGGCTATTCGATGCGCTCGGTGGCTGGTGGCGTGCTCGTCCAAGCCGCCGACTTCGAGCGCACCCCGATTGCCGAGGCCAAGGTGGTCACCAAGAGGCAGCCCACTTCAGAAGAACTCGCATCTCTGGACTTCGCGTGGCGGGTGGTCAAGCACGTCAAGAGCAACGCCATTCTCTTCTGCAAGGGCCAGATGACCGCTGCCGTGGGCGCGGGCCAGATGTCGCGTGTCGACGCCGCCAAGATTGCGACGATGAAGGCGCAGGCCTCGCTAATCGGCTCGGTAGTCGCCTCCGACGCGTTCTTTCCCTTCCGCGACGGCATCGATGAATTGGCCAAGGCGGGCGCGGTCGCGGTCATTCAACCGGGCGGCTCGGTGCGCGACGAAGAGGTCATCGCGGCGGCCGACGAGCATGGCCTGGCCATGGTGTTCACCGGCATGCGCCACTTTCGCCACTAAAGAGAGATAGCGCGATGAAGATCCTGGTCATAGGCGCCGGCGGACGTGAACACGCACTGTGTTGGCGTCTGCACGCCAATGGCCACGAGGTCTTCGCGCTGCCAGGCAGTGCAGGCATCGCCACGGTCGCCACCTGTATACAAGGCGACATCGGTGATCAGCCGGCCGTCGAGCGCGCCGCCCGCGAGCTTGGCGTCGAGCTGGTCGTGATCGGTCCAGAGGTGCCGCTCGTGGCAGGTCTCGCCGACTCCTTGCGTGCGGCCGGCCATGCGGTCTTTGGTCCCTCTGCGGCAGCCGCTCAGCTCGAGGGCTCCAAGGCCTTCTCCAAGCGCTTCTTCGAACGACACGGCATTCCGACCGCGCGCTTCTTCGAGTGCACGACCATGGCGGCGGCCGACCAGGCTATTGCCAGTCTTGGCGGGCGTGTGGTTGTGAAGGCGGATGGCTTAGCGGCTGGCAAGGGCGTGGTGGTGTGCTCCACGGCCCAGCAAGCGCAGTCAGCGGCGCGCGAGATGCTCGAGGAAGGTCGTTTCGCGAGCGCGGGCGCCAAGATCATCGTCGAGCAACGTCTGGAGGGCCGCGAAGTCAGCATGATGGCGCTGTGCGATGGCAAGCGCTACGAGCTCCTGGCTGCTGCCGAGGACCACAAGGCGATCTTTGATGGCGACCGAGGCCCTAACACTGGCGGCATGGGAACGGTTTCACCCGTCGAGTGGGTTAGCGATGAGCTTGTCGAGCGAGCGCGCCGCGAGGTCTTCGATCGCACGCTGCGAGGGCTGCAAGCCGATGGTCTCGATTTTCGAGGTGTGCTCTACGCGGGATTGATGGTCGATGCCGAGGGCACGCCCTGGCTTCTGGAGTACAACGTTCGCTTCGGAGATCCGGAGACGCAGCCGGTCATGCTCCGCATCGCTGATGATCTGGGCGTGTGGTTGCTCGCGTGCGCACAGGGGCACATGCCAGACGCTCAACTGCGCTGGGATCCGCGCACAGCGGTGTGCGTCGTGCTGGCGTCGGCGGGCTATCCCGAGAGTGCTCGCAAGGGCGACGCCATCACCGGTCTCGAGCAGTTTGCCGAACCCTCGGAGCTTGTGATCTTTCATGCCGGTAGCAAGCGCTCGGGCAATGCCTTCGTGACCGATGGCGGCCGAGTGCTGGCGGTGACGGGCTTGGGGGAGGGCTTGACCAAGGCTCGCGAGAAGGTCTACGCAGCCGTCGACCGAATTCAGTTTTCCGGAATGCAATTTCGCCGTGACATCGGCCTACGTGGAGAAACTCATGTCTGAAAAAACCGTACGAGTAGCCATCTTGATGGGATCCAAGTCGGATCTGGATTTGATGCGTCCAGCCTGCGACGTGCTCGAGGAACTGCAAATCCCCTACGTCCTGCGGGTGCTCTCTGCCCATCGCACGCCAGAGCGCACGGCGGCCTTCGCCAGCGGAGCTCGCAAGCAGGGCATCCAGGTCATGATCTGTGCCGCAGGTGGCGCCGCGCATCTGGCCGGCGTTGTTTCTGCGCACACGACGCTGCCCGTGATCGGTGTGCCCCTGGCGCGCACCCCGCTGGCCGGTCAAGACGCACTGCTCGCCACTGTGCAAATGCCCAAGGGCATGCCCGTGGCAACGGTTGCCGTCGACGGCGCTGCGAACGCCGCCATTCTCGCTGCGCAGATCATCGGCGTTGCCGATGCCGACATGGCCGGCAAGGTAGATGCCATGCGCGAAGCCAATCGCCTGAAAGTCATCGCCGATGACGAGTCCCTCCAGCGATGAACTTGAGCGCGCCGTAGAGGCTCTCCGAAGCGGGCACATCGTGTGTGTGCCCACCGAGAGCACCTATGGTCTGGCTGTGGATCCCAGCAACGCGTCTGCCTTGCAGCGCCTGGTCGATCTCAAGGGCAGGTCGAGTCAGTCGCCCTTTGCCTTGATGGCCTCGAGTCTAAGGCAGGCGCAGGACTGGACGGGAGTCTGGCCGAGCGCCGCCGAGCGTCTCGCCAAGCGCTACTGGCCTGGACCGCTTACCTTGATCTTGCCACCGGCAGACAAGGTCCTGGCCATCTTGCTTGGACCTTCGGGCGGGCTCGGCGTGCGCGTGTCGAGCCTCCAACTCACCCGCGATTTGGCCCACGCACTCGGCAGGCCCATCACGGCAACCAGTGCCAATCCAAGCGGTCAACCGCCAGCGACGACGCTAAAACAGGCCAGGGACTACTTTCCAGGTGCCTTTGGGGCCGACTTTGATGGTGGCGAATGCGCAGACCAGGCCTCGACACTGGTTGATTTTGGCCCCGGCGGCGCTGGCCAGGTGCTTCGCGAGGGACCGATCGCCTTGCCCTCGCTCGACGAGTATTGATACCAAGGCGCAATGGCTGAGATCGCAGGTTTCCGAGGACTTCTCTACGACCCTTCGCGCGTGGAAATGGATAGCGTGCTGGCGCCGCCCTATGACGTTATCGACGACGCCGGTCGGGAGCAGCTGGCGAAACACGACAAGAACTGTGTTCGCATCATCTTGCCCAAGGTCGACGAGCCCGGCGATGCCAAGTATCAACACGCCCACGACCTGATGACCCAGTGGAGCGAGCAAGGCATTTTCGTTCGCGACGCTAGGCCTGCCATCTATCGCTACCATCAGGTGTACCAGCACGCCGAGCTGGGGGAAGCCCCGGTCACACGGCGCGGCTTCATCGCCGCTGTTCGCTTGCACGACTTTGATGAGCACGTGATCTTGCGGCACGAGCGGACTCTCAAGGGACCGAAGATCGATCGTCTGAAGTTGTGGGAGGCGACCAGTGCGCATCTCTCGCAGATCTTCACGCTCTACTCGGATCCGAGCTCGGCCATCGACGCGAACTTCGCCAGCGCCGAGTCAGCGCCCGCCGATCTGGATGGCACCACGGAGGATGGCACGCGCCACCTGCTCTGGCGTGTCAGTGATCCCAAGGTCATCGCAAAGGTCAGCGAGCAGATGGCTGACAAGAATCTGTACATCGCCGATGGCCATCATCGCTACGAGACCATGCTGGCTCTACGCGATCGCAAGCTGGCCGCCAATCCGAGTGCCGCGCCTCGTTCGAGTGTGCGCTTTGGCATGATGTTCCTGGCCAACATCGATGATCCTGGCTTGGTTGTGCTGCCCACGCATCGAATGATCCACAGCCTTGCCGAGCTCGACGTGTCGGCACTGCGCACGCGCTTGCAGGTCTATTTCGATCTTCGAGATGTCGAGGGCGCGCTCGATCAAGCCGCCCTGGTTCGCAAGGAACTAGCAGAGGCGGCCAAGCGTGGACCAAGCTTTGGCATGATGGTGCCAGGGCACAGTGGCATGTGCATCCTGACCCTGAAGGCCGATGCTGACCTTGGCAAAGCAGGACTCACCGGCTCCAAGGAAACCCTGGCCCTGGACGTCACCCTCTTGCATGAGCTGGTACTCGATCGCGGTCTTGGCATCACGCGCGAGCACCAGGAAGCACAGACAAACATCGAGTACTTCAAGGACACGCAAAAGGCCCTCGATGCTCGAGCCAAAGGCCAGGGCCAGCTGCTCTTTCTCATGAATGCGACGCTGGTCTCGCAAGTGGTCGCCGTCTACGACGCCGATGAAGTGATGCCGCAGAAGTCGACCTTCTTCTATCCAAAGATCGCCAGCGGCATGGTCTTCAATCCCATTGCCGTCGACGAGATCTTGTAGCGCGCGCTAGCGGGCGAACGAGGGCACGATTTCCAACACGGTCTCTTCGCTGGGACCGGTGATGGTCTTGTACTGATTGTCGTTGGTGAGACGAATCTCGCCGCGATCGCTTACCAGAATGGACTCGAAGTTTTCGGTGTCTCGAACCAGGTGGGCCAGATCGAGGACGGTGTCGAACTGCGAGGGGCCGGTACCGAGATCGAAACGCAAGATGCGGCTCACCTCATAGTGGCGCTCGATTGCGAACACCTCAAAGGTGTTGCCACGCATGCGGCAGTCGATGCCGCTGAGCTTGCCCGTGCTCGTGCTCAGGTTGACCCAGTGCAGGAAGGTGTTGCTCTCGCCGAGCCGACGCCGCAGGATAGGTGCTTGTCGCACGCCGGCTGTGTCAGTGCGAATCACTTCGCCCGCCGCGATGAGCCAGTCGCCGGCAATGCACAGTCCTTCCAAGCCCTGATTGACACCGGCGACCAGGTCTTCGGGGTACTGCATCGTGATGGTGTCCACGACACTGGCGGTACTGCCCTGGACCTCGACGACCAAGATGACATCGGTCGTTCGATCCGGTATCTCGCTCTCGGTGGAGACGTAAAAGCGACCGTCCTTGCAGGCCAGGCCTTCCATGTCGAGATCGTCGGGGGCACCCTGAATCGCGATGCTCACCACGGTGCCCTCCGGTGTGAGGCGCAAGAGATGCGAGTCGCGCTCGGTGACAAGCCAGGTCTCACCGTTGTTCGAACACGAGCCCGAGATGCCGAGGGCGTCGGGGCTGTCAATGACGGTGCGATAGGCGATGTTTGCCTTCAGCTCCATGACGGTGCTGCCAGGGCCAGCCGTCACAGAGGTGCGGACTTGCTCGCCGGAGCCGCAGCCAAAGAGGGCAAGGCCCACGAGCGGCGCAAGCGAGCGAGCGGAACGTGTGTGCGGCCACTGGCCGCCTTGCAGCGTCGCGGCCTGCGTCCTCAGCGTTGGCCCTGTGTGCGTCATCCCCAGTGCCGACTCTCGAGCAAATCAGCCCAGTGACCACGACCCGTCGCGCGCAGTCGATCGAGGTAGGCGGCAAGCTCGCCGCGCGTGTGCTTCGGACCACCTTCCTGCATGACGGTCCACATGGGATCGATGCCATGCGCAGAGTCTTTCATGCGGCGACCAAGCCATCGGTCAATTTCGGCGAGGGCGTAATGAACCTGCGCGGGCTCCTGAGGCGCGAGATCGTGTTGCTCGTGCGGGTCCTGGGCAAGATCGAAGAGCATGCTCTCGGGAAAGCCGTGGTGGCCATCGTGATAGCTGCGCATGCACAACCATTGATGGTCAGCGTCTCGATACCGAAGTGAGCGCTGACAGGTCCAGGCACCGTGACTCAAGACCAGGGCCTCGCGGCCTTCGTCATCGCCACGGCGAAGACCGTCGGCAAAGCTTCGCCCGTGCCAGTTGGCGGGCACCTTTCCGGCCGCCAGCTCGATGGTGGTGGCGGCCAGATCGAATTGGTAGTGCAGTGCCTCGCGCACCTGGCCAGCCTGATCATCGGTGACGCCCGGCCACTTCAAGATGGCTGGCACGTGGGCGGTGTGCTCGTCAGCAGTTTGATGGTCGCCATAGATGTTGAGCTCGCCAAGTGCCTCGCCGTGGTCACCGCTAATCAAGATGGCCGTGTCGTCGTACAGGCCCTGCGCCTTCAGTAGGGCTACGATCTGCGAGATGTGCTGATCCGCGTAGAGCACGCCGTTGTCGTAGCCATCGAACATCCGACGAACCTGCGCGAAGGAGTCTATGAGGTAGGGCTGCTTAGGGTACAGGCGCTTGTACTCGTCGCTCACTTCGCTATAGCCAACAGCTTCCTGGGCGGAGTGCGGGCCGCAGCCCTGCCAGTGCTTGGCGCGCACTTCTTCCGTGAGCCAGGCTGGCAGCGGGTCGTTGGCAAAAGGTTCGCCAAAGCTATCCGGCGTTCGGTAGGGCGTGTGCGGATCCCAGAGGTTGACGTGCAGGAACCAATTGTCCTGGTCGCGATGACGCGTAAGCCAGTCGAGTGCCACCGGCGTGATTTCGTGCGCGCTTTCCAGGCCGCGTCGGCCCGTGTTCATGATCTCGTTGAAGCCGGCATAGAAGTGCCAGGCCGCGTGACGCTCGGCGAAGGGCGAGATGCTGGCTGTGTGCAGGCCCGCATCGCGCAGTGCGCGCGGCCATGAGCTGCGGCCGAGCACCGATCCAAAGCCGCGCTCGGGCCCCTCGATGAACATGTCAGCGGCGGTGCCGCCGTGACCTATCACGCCGGTGTTGACGCCGAAGCGACCGCTAAAGAGGGCCGTGCGCGACGGCAAACAAGGCGTGTCGGATGCGTACACCGAGCGAAAGCGAAGGCCCTCGCTGGCGATGCTGTCGATGCACGGACTGGTGGGCCGATGATAGCCGTAACAGCCCAGATGGTCGGGGCGCTGAGAATCGATGTCGATGTACAGGAATCGCACGAGGCAGGCCTAGGAGTCGCTATCGGGTGGCAAGGGCGTTGGCTCGGGAGCCGGGTGCGCCGACTCCACGCGGTTCTTGCCGGCGCGCTTGGCGCGGTAAAGTGCGTCGTCGGCGGCCTTAAAGAGCAAGCTCGGATCGCTGACGTTGTCGGGGTAGGTGGCAACGCCGACACACAGGGTCGGATGCACGGTCGCATCGTCGTGGCAGAAGTCGTGCGCCTCCACCGCTGCTCGTAACTCTTCGGAGAGTTCGATGGCTAGCTCGTGATCCACATTGGGAAAGCAGCACACGAACTCGTCGCCGCCAAAGCGGGCCAGGTGCCCGTAGGCATCCATGATTTGTTGAATGAGCCCGGCGACCTCTTTGATGGCATAGCTGCCCATCTCGTGCCCGTGCTCGTCGTTGATCGCCTTGAGTCCGTCGAGGTCCATGACAGCGACGCTCAGCTTGGCTTCCTCATCCACGGCCTGGCTCGACAGCACCTCGAAGACCGCGTCGTATTGGCGTTTGGTGTCTAGACCGGTCAGGCCATCAGTCTGCACCAACTCTTCCACGCGCTCGTGATACTGCACGTCGACGGCGTCGGCGAAGGCAAAGCGCAGCACCGAGGAGCCGAGGAAGATCTTGTCACCAGCTTCGATGGGAATGCGACCAACGACTCGCTTGCCATTGAGGGTCGTGCCGTTGGTCGAATCGAGATCGACGAGCTCGTAGCCACTATCGGTGGCAGCGCGTTCGACAGAGCAGTGCGCTCGGGAAATCGAGCCATCGCTCAGAGAAAAATCGACGCGCTCATCGCGGCCGATGATGATCGGGTGATCGCAGAGCATGTGCTTGCCTAGATCCACTTCGGCGCCCTGCACGACCAATAGCGAGCCCATCCGCAAGAGGTCTTCTTGCTGCATCGGAGGCACGGCGGAGACCACCCGTAAGGTGGCAGCAGGCTTCCGGGCTGGCTTGCGATTTTTTGGCATCCGTAGGATCTCGATGCAACCTGGAAGTATAGAATATCATTGTGCGAGTTTTAGCGTCAAACCCGCTCAACGACTTTAGAATGGCCCCTATGGCCCGATACCAGCGTGTTGGCCTGGCACCCTGGTCGCACCCTGGTGGCACCCTGGTCGCACACTGGCGGCACCCTGGCGGCAGATTGGGCCGAGCACAGGGCCGGGCCCGCACCCGTGGCCAGGTCGTCGGGCCCCTCGTCAGGGCGAGGCGGGCTCGGGACTGGGCCATGCACCGCATCGATCGACTCGCTCTGTGACATGCCGAGGCACGCTCTCCGAAACGCGCGCGACAGCAAACTTCCGAAAGGCGATTGTCAGGGCATCGAGTTCAATTGTCGTTTCTTGTAAGGCTGACCGCTTTCCAATTGCTGTAATGCGCGGAGCCGCGTAGAACAAAAGACAGGAGCATCGCCCATGATTTACGCACAACCACACAAGATCGGATCGGCCTTCCAAGGCATGACCAATCCCTGTGGTGTGACCCTGGGTGGCTCGATTCGAACTGGTGCTGAGGCACTTGGCGCGATGCAGGTCTGTCCACAGCAGGTGTATCGAGGGCAGGTATCCCAAAAGCAAGTCGTTGCAGGGATCATGAAGATGCCAAGCACCAGCAACCAGAACGCAGGCCCGCCGCGGCGCTTTCCACCGACCTGATCACCTCGATCGAGTTTTGAGCGCAGCCGCAGCGGACTTCCCAGGAAGTCCGTTTTTTTTTGCCTCTGCGCTTCATTCCAAGCGCGAAGGATTCTTTCAGAGATGAGTAGGTAGGAGGTGGTCCATGTCGGACCGCAGTGAATTGAGTTGGAGAGAAGCGCCCTTAGGGGAACTTGTCAGGCTTGCCTGGCCCATATGCATATCGATGCTTTCGTATTCCGCCATGACCGTGGCGGATACCGCCTTCGTTGGCACCCTGGGCCCTGCAGCCCTGGCAGGTGTCGGTCTGGCGGGGACACTCGGTTTTGCGTGCATCGTGTTTGGCATCGGCCTTTTGCGAGGCGTCAAGATCGTCGTCTCGCAAGCCGTCGGTGCCGGCAAGCACGACCATGTCGACCCCCTGGCAGCAGCCGGTCTGCTGATCGCGCTGGGTATGGGCCTCTTGGTGTTATTCGCAGGACAGCTCGTGGTTGCCCTGGTTCCGTCGCTTGCGGCCAGTCCCCTGGCAGGAGAGTACGGCGCTGACTACTTGCAGGTTCGACTTCTGGCAACGCCCTTGCTTTATATCTTCTGCACCACCCGTGAGACTAGCTACGGGGTCGGGGACTCGCGTTCGCCCATGATCGCGTCGGTCGTCGCCAACCTCGTCAACATCGCGCTCGACTACGTCTTCATCATCAAGGTCGGCACCGGTCCGAGTGGGGCCGCCTGGGCGACCTTGATAGCGACCGCTTTCGAGGCAGGTATCGTGCTCTGGCTGCGCGATGGCGCGGGGCTCCGCAGTCTGCCACTCGCTCGCAAGTGGCTGGGGAGCGTGCTGAACGTCGGTTTTTCGACGGGCGTGCAGTTTGCGGTGGAGGTTGGTGCCTTCACCTTGCTCACCGTGCTCATCGCTGCCATGTCGGAGACCGAGATGGCTGCGCACCAGGTGGCGCTCTGTGTCATGCACTTTGCCTTCCTGCCCATGTTGGCCATCTCGGAGGCAGCATCGGTGATGGCAGGGCAGGCGGTTGGTGCTGATCGCGACGAGCTGATACCCAAGCTCGCCGGATACGCCATGGCGCTCGCTGGGCTCTACGCTCTGACCTGCACGCTCATCCTCTTGTTGCGCGCTCATCAGATCGCGGGCTTCTTTGGTGATGATCTGGGAGTGCGCAAAACGGCCACCAATCTGCTGTACATGGCCGCGCTCTTCCAGCTCGGCGACGCCTTCAACATCGTGGCGCGCGGCATGTTGCGCGGCACGGGTGATGTGCGTTTCGCGGCCATCGTTGGCGTGCTCATCAGCTGGTTGGCCCTGCCTCCACTGACCTGGTTCTTCGGGCATCACCTCGGCATGGGTGCCATCGGTGGTTGGTTTGCTATCACCGCTGAAATCTTCAGCGCGGCGACCATCCTGTGGTGGCGGCTGGGGCGTGGCGGTTGGCGAGCGAGTGCACGCAAGAGTCGTGACCTGGTGCTTGCCAAGTCATAAGGCTGAAATCATGACGCCGAAGGCCACTAGCGGCCGCCTCCTCGAGCGGGGCGGCCGCTTTTCCATGCATGGCCCGGCGCTCGTCGAGCATTGGCCCGGCGCTCGTCGAGCACTGGCCCGGCGCTCGTCGAGCATTGGCCTGGCACTTGTCGAGCATTGGCCTGGCACTTGTCGAGCATTGGCCTGGCATTGATCCGGGCATAGGCGCGCGGAGGCGGCAGACAATAGGGTAGGATGGAAGCGCTGCACACTTCGGGAGGCCCCTTTCTATGCAATCGACCAGGCAATCGACTCGATCCTCATCACTTCTATCTCTTTCTTGCGCGATGGCCGCGCTGCTGAGCATCCCGCTCGTCGGAGCCTGTGGCGACGACAGCGGCGCCGTTGACGCTTCCACCATCGATGCCCAGCCCAATGAGGGCACCTTCAGCTTGAGCTGGACTCTCTCCGACGGCAACGCGGCCATAAGCTGCGCCGACGTGGGCGCGGTATCGGTCGCGGTCACGTTGATTCCCGACGGCGGCTTCACCGGCGAGTCGGAGTCGTTTTCCTGTGCATCTGGAAATGGCCAAAGTCGCGGTCTGGCACCGGGCCTCTACAATGTCCGCATCGATCTGCGCGCTTCCGGCAGTCGCTCACTCTTGCCAGCGGTAATTCAGGGCGCACAAATCGAGATCGTAGCCAACACCGATACCCCCATGGCGGCACAGAGCTTCGTCGTGGATGCCCAGGGCAGCTTCAGTTTCCTAGTTGATTCTGGAAGTGCCGGCGGCAACTGTGCAGACGTCGGGGCCGGCGGCGCCGGCATCGTTGGGATTTCCTTTGCCCTGGCCGATGCCCTCGGCACTTGCATCGAGACCGATTTCGTCGTCGCCGCCGGAGCCTTGCCTGGCGGTACCTTCTCGAGCAATTGCACGACCCCAGCCACGCCATTGCCATGCTTCGGCAGCGATCAACTGGTCACCGTCGCTTCGACACGCTCGGGCGCACGCAAACTCACGATTACGGCCCAGAAGCCAAGCCTGGTCGATGCGACGCCAAGTGACTGCTACAGCCGCGTTTCCGATTTCAGCTTGGCCGGCGCAGGGCTGGTTGGCGAGCTCGGATCGCTTGGCTT
>JAHEAK010000212.1 GCA_024642805.1 Kofleriaceae bacterium
AGCCGTGCGCAACTACATGAGCACGCACCAGCTGGTGCCCAAGGGCGTGACCCTCACCGCCGACGATATTCGCGAGGGCATGACCGTCATCCTCTCGACCTACGTGGCCGAGCCGCAGTTCCAAGGACAGACCAAGGAGCGCCTCAACAATCCCAACGTGAGCGCGCAGCTCGACAGCGCGGTGCGACCGGCCCTCGAGCAGTGGCTCAACGAGAACAAGAGCGTGGCCGATGCGGTCATCGCTCGCATCGTGCTGGCTGCGCGCGCGCGAGAAGCCTCACGGGCCGCTTCGGCCGCCGTCACTCGCAAGACCGCGGTGAGTCACCGCCTCAATCTGCCCGGCAAGCTCGCCGATTGTTCCTCCACCGATCCTGGCAAGAGCGAGCTCTTCCTGGTCGAGGGCGATTCCGCAGGTGGTTCTGCCAAGCAGGGCCGCAATCGCAAGACGCAGGCCATCCTGCCCTTGCGCGGTAAAGTCCTCAACGCCGAGCAGGCCACCATCTCCAAGCTCATGGCCAACAAGGAGCTGGGCAACATCGTCTCCGCGCTCGGCTGTGGTATTGGCGACAAGTTCGATCTGAGCAAGCTGCGCTACGACAAGGTCTTCCTGCTCATGGATGCTGACGCTGACGGTCTGCACATCGCGACCCTCTTGCTGACCTTCTTCTACCGCTACATGAAGCCGCTCATCGACAACCACCACCTCTTCATCGCGCAGCCGCCCCTGTACCGCGTCGACATCGGCAAGCAGACCTACTACGCACTCGACGACCTCGAGCGCGACGCTATTTTGGCCGAGCACCTCGGCAACAAGAAGGCGACGATCACGCGCTTCAAGGGTCTGGGCGAGATGAGTCCAAGCATCCTCAACGAGACCACCCTCGATCCCAAGACCCGAACCACATTGCGCGTCACGATTCACCGAGGCGACGAGCTGGAAACCGACGCTACGATTTCCGAACTCCTCGGCAAAGACGCGGCCGCCCGCTATCGCATGATCACCGAGGGCAGCGCCGAGATTCAGGATCTGGACGTCTAAGACGCGGGGGAGTCCTCGCCAGGCGGGAGCACTTTCCCCAGCCTGCGCGGGGCTCGATGCGTCAATTCATCGAGTTGCCGGCTCCCGCGTTGGCGCGGCGATTGCTC
Source organism: Kofleriaceae bacterium (assembly GCA_024642805.1). Taxonomy (GTDB): domain Bacteria; phylum Myxococcota_A; class Polyangia; order Haliangiales; family Haliangiaceae; genus NORP324. The sequence goes on from JAHEAK010000212.1 coordinate 1,147, forward strand.
GTGCTCGAATCCTTAGTTAAGCCACGTGGGCGCGGAGTAGATGTATCTCCTGGCGAACTACTCCGCGTCCTCCTGGCACTAGGCCGAGGTTTCGAGCTCGGGTTGGCTCTGCCGTGCTCGATCAGGCTCGGCTCGATCAAGCTCGGCTCGGCTCGATCAAGCTCAGCTCGGCTCGGCTGTGCCAGGGCCTGGGCAAGTTTCCGCACACACTCGGATTGACTTGCGCTGTGGACTGCTAGACTGAAGCAAGGACTATGCGCTCTCGCCTCGTCAAAACGCTTGGCCCCCTGCTTTTGCTGTGCGGGGCCCTCGTCGCCCTGCCCGGTCCAAGGGAAGCGGCTGCCGAGCCAGGTGACTTTTGGGAGTTCGCCGATCCGAATGCCGGTGCCTATACCCGGCACATGCAGCTCGCCAATCTCAGCGCCCTCAACTCGGTGAGCCCTGATCTGCCCTTGAGCGAACGCCTGCGCATGGCCAAGAGCGCCATCGCATCGTACGAGAAAGCCATCGAGGTCAATCCCACCGCCGGCGAGCCGCACTTTCAGATCGCAGAGATGCTCTCGCGTCACTACCTGAAGGCTGACTTGCCGCGCCGAGACCCACTGGTCCGCGCCATCGAGCACTGGCGCGCCTTCGAGCGCAAGGCTCCGGATGATCCGCGCATGTTGGCGGTCTTCAACGAGCGCTCCATCTCGCTGACCAAGCTCTTCGGCATCGATCGCAACAACTCCGACTTGGAAGCCGCTGTGACCGACTACGACAAGGAGCTGGCTCTGATCGATCAATCGAGCAACGAGCTGGCCGACTCCATTGCGACCCTGCTCAGCAATCGCGCCGAGGTCTTGATGATGCTTGGCCGCCTGGACCAGGCGATTGCCGGGTACGAGCAGAGCCTGAGCTTTTCCGATGACGCTCTGGCCGGCTATGGCTTGGCCGTGGCACTGGATCGCGACGGTCAGCGCACTCGCGCCCGCGATGTCGCGGCGGTGTACGCGCAGAGCGATCGCGAGAACAAGATCGTTCGAGCCGGCACCTTCTTCGTGCCCTTTGGCGAGAAGTACTACTACCTCGGCCTTCGCCACGAGGGTCTGCATGAGTACCCGGAGGCCGTGGCCGCGTATCGCGAATACCTGCGCATCCTGCCCCGCTCAGAGTGGGCGCCCATCGCGCGCAAGAACTTGCAAGAGGTGCTGACCAAGGCCGGCAAGCGCAGTCCGCGCATCCAAAGTTTGCCGACTCGCTTTCCCGAGATGCCCTGAGGTCGCCCGTGTCCACGAGCACCCCGCCCCGAGCTTGAAGCCCTAGCGATGTTGAGATCGAGAACGCCACTGCAGTTTGTCCTGTGCCTGTCGCTAGCAGTGGCTTGGCTTGTTTTCGCGCTTTCCTCGCCGGCACGCGCGCAGAGCTACTCGCGCCCGCCCGCCACCGACTACGACGACACCAGCGAGCACTACAGCGAGTTTTGGGAACAGGTACTGACCGCCAACGACGAGGGCATCAACGCTCTCATCGCGCACGCGCGAGTCCTGTGGGAGGCCGGCAGTCAGGAGCAGCGCGACGCGGCCATCGCCGAGCTCAGCAAGGCGCTAGCCAGCAAGCCCAGCAGCATCGACGCACTCTATTGGCTTGGGCAATTTCAGTTCGAAGATCATAAGTGGGCGGCCTGTGCCGACGCCTTCACCAAGGCCGACGCCATCGATCCCAGCTTCAACAGTCACGAGGGGCGCGTCAGCAGCAACATGCAGGACAATCTCGCTGCCTGCTTGTTGTACGCAGGTAACTACGAAGCCGCCATCGAGCACTACAAACGCCTTCTGGCCCTGCGTACCGACTCCGTCGAACTCAACCTGCGACTCGGAGAAGCGCTCATGGCGGTTGGCCGCCTGCACGAAGCGACCGATGCCTTCTACATCGCGCAGGAACAGAGCAGTCGCTTTGGGGCGCGCATCGCCTATGCCGTGGCCCTCGATCGTGCCGAGCGCATTGCCGAGTCACGCACGATCTTGGAACGTGAGGTCAATCGCGATGCCGAGCTGAGCGCGCTGCGCGCCACCGACAGGGTCTATGCCCCGCGGGAGGACGAGCACTACTACCTCGGCCTGGCCTACGCCGCGCAGAACAAGAGCGCCCCAGCCCTCTATCACTTCCAGCGCTACCTGAGCCTGGCCCCGGACTCGCCATGGGCGGCTCGTGCCCGCGATCATCTGGATGGCCTCGGCGTTCCGCACATCGCCGAGGAGCTGTACCTCATTGGCTCGGCAAGCTGGAATCGAGACGAGCTGCGCTCTGCCATCGCCAAACAAGAGGATGCGCTGCAAGCCTGTGTGCGGGGCAAGTCGGCCATCCTGGCCCGGGTCAGCATTTCGGCTGTGGTCGGCAACGAGAGCGAGCCCTCCTTTACCCAGGCCCGCATCGAGGCCTCCGCCGAGAGCGCCACCGAGCTGCTCGAGCCGGCCGTCACCTGTTTGGAAACGGCCGCCCGCAAGATCCTCATGCCCAACTTGAGCGGCCCGAAGGGCAGTCACCTAAGCGCTCAGTTCTACGTCGTGAGCCATCCATAAGGTACTGATATTGCCAGGCCCCGCCGGGTGGGCGGCGGAAATCCCTTTGCGCTGGCTGCGGTTTTTGGCAGTGTCCGGGATAGAACTCCGGGGTATAACTCCGGCGTATAACGTAGGTAGGACGCACACAAATGCCTGGATCTTTCGGGACCGGGACAGCGTCCGAGCACCAACCCCAAGCAGATCACAGAAAAGAGGGCGGAATGAAGACCAAGAAGGTCACCATCCACACCTTACAGACCATGAAGGAGCGCGGTGAGAAAATCACCATGCTCACCGCGTACGATGCCACCTTCGCACAGCTGCTCGATGAGAGTCAGATCGATGTGCTGCTGGTTGGCGACTCTCTTGGCATGGTCGTGCAAGGGCACGAGACCACCCTGCCCGTCACTCTCGAGGACGTGATCTATCACTGTCGAGCCGTGGCCCGAGGGACCCGTCGCGCGCACATCGTCGGTGACATGCCCTTCATGTCCTATCAGGCCAGCGTCCACGAAGCGATGCTCAATGCCGGTCGCCTCATCAAGGACGGCGGCGCGCACTCGGTAAAGCTCGAAGGCGGCGCCCAGCACGCCGAGCTGGTTCAAAAGCTGGTCAGCGCTGGTATCCCGGTCATGGGCCACATCGGCCTCACTCCGCAGAGTGTTCATCAGCTCGGCGGCTTCAAGGTACAGGGGCGCGCCGAAGGTCAGGCGGAGAGCCTCCTGCAAGATGCACTCACCCTGCAAGCGGCTGGCGCCTACGCCATCGTGCTCGAAGGCATCCCGGCCGTGATTGCCAAGACCATTAGCGAGAAGCTGCACATACCCACCATTGGTATCGGCGCTGGCGCTGCCTGCGATGGTCAAGTGCTGGTCATCTACGACCTCCTTGGCATGAACGACAGCTTCAAGCCGCGCTTCGTTCGCACCTACGAGCACCTGGCCACGCGCATTCGCACCGCCGTCGATGCCTACAGCGCAGACGTCAAGAGTGGCTCCTTCCCAAACGAGCAGGAGAGCTTCTACATGGAGGAACAACAGCGCCCGAAAGCGAGCAGTGCCACCGTGTCGGCCATCGCTCTTGCTGGCGGCTGCGGTCCCGGCCCGCTGGCGCCTCTATCGATGCCAAGGTCGAGCGCCGAGGCCGAGAGCGAAGACGCCGCTGTGTATTCGACCATCAAGGTCGACTGAGCTTTCGAGGTCTGACGCATGCAAGTTCTAAAGGCGCCTGCCGAGGTGCAGGCCTGGGCCCGCCAACAGGCACGTGAAGGCAAGCGCATTGGCCTGGTACCCACCATGGGCTATCTCCACGAGGGGCACTTGAGTCTCTTGCGCAAGGCGCGCTCGCTTTGTGACTCGCTGGTCATGACTCTCTTCGTCAATCCCAGCCAGTTCGGTCCTGGCGAGGATCTCGATCGCTATCCCCGCGATGAAGATGGAGACCTCAGTAAGGCGATGGCCTGTGGCGTCGACCTTGTGTTCATGCCCGCCGCAGCCGACATGTATCCCAAGGGCTTTCAGACCAAGGTCTCCCTCGGCGCGTTGACCGAACCTATGTGCGGTGCCTCGCGCCCTGGTCACTTCGACGGCGTGGCCACGGTCGTGAGCAAGCTCTTCCTGATCACGCGCCCCGATCTGGCTGTGTTTGGCCAAAAGGACTTCCAACAGCTGGCGGTGATTCGCCGCCTGGTCAGCGATCTCAACTTCGGGATCGAAATCATCGCAGGCCCCATCGTGCGCGAAGAGGATGGCGTGGCCATGTCGTCGCGAAATGTCTATCTGAGCCCGGATGCGCGCAAACAAGCCCGTTGCCTGGTGCGCGGGCTGCGCGCCGCCGAGCAGCGATTGGCCGAGGGCACCCGCGATGCCTCCACCCTCCTGGCCGCAGCACGTGCGGTCATTGGCGCTGCTCCCCTGGCCAAGCTCGACTACCTGGAGCTGCGTGACGCCGAGACCCTGGAGAGTGTGCGCACCGTGAGCAAGCCGGCCGTGCTGGCCGTCGCCGCCAAGTTTGGGCACACGCGTCTCATCGACAACCTCGTGCTGCAGGCCTGAGCACTGGGCCCGAGCACTGGGCCTGAGCACTGGGCCTGAGCACTGGCCCTCGCTCACCTCAGGCCGCTGACGCAATGAGCTGCATCTTGCGTGGCAGGCTCATGCGATAGAAGTGCCGCAGCTCGACCAGCATATCGGTGACGCGATTTTCCGAGACGAAGCGCCGCTCTAGAGACGCGCTGTAGCGCAGCGCATTGTTGTTGGCGACTCGATAGCGCTCTTGCTCGTCGTGACTCAAGTCGGTGTCGTACTCGATATCCTCGAAGAGTCGACGACGCAGGCCTTCCGACTGACTCAGGCTCTGATCGGTGCTCAAGATACAGGTGACGTACTTGTCGACCTCGGCTTGCAGCTCGAGCTCCAGCGCGCTGACGCGATGATCACAGCCCGCCTTGAAGGCCAGGTACACAAAGTGGCTCACACCTTCGAGGAGCATCATGAAGTCGCCAAAGAGCTGCCCTTGCACGAGCAAGGCGGCCTCCTGATCGCCGAGCTTGCTCATGATGCCTGGCTCCAAATACAGGCCGATGGCCAGGCCGTCTTCGTCTTCTTGCAGGAGCAGCTGCTCGCGCGGACTGCGAGCCACCCCGGCGGCGTTGCGTGCCTCTTCATCGATGATGAATCCAGACACCTCGGCCTCGGGCCGCAGTCGATATAGAGTCTCCAGGCCGCGCTGCAATCGCGCCAACACTATTGCAAGTACCCCTCGTCATCGTCGGGGCTTGGCGTGACCAGGACGCCCATCTTGCCGAGTCGCTCCTCGATCCAATCGGATCGAGTGCGCATCCACTCGCGATACAGGTTGACCACGTCGTCGCCGGCGAAGTTCACCTGGCTGCGGATGCGGGCCAGAACGTCGACGAAGGCCGGGAAACGCCTGGCCAGCTCGGCGTAGACCTCGGCGGCGGCCGTCGAACCCAGGCGACCGGAGAGCTCGGCGTAGGCGGCGCCGCCCATGCCCATGTAGTAATCCAGATCCACCAGCCGGCGACTCATGCTTTCGGCAAAGAATCCGCTGACATAGAGAGAGGTATCGCCAATTTCCTTGAGCGCCTGCACCCGTTTGGCGCCGTCCTCTGTGCCGACCAGACGCAAGCCGAGGGGCGCGTCGCTGATGCGCGCCTTGGCAAATTCGCCAAGCAGCCCAACCAGGTAGTACTCCGTGGAGGGAGACACGGTCATGCCCGAGTGATCGAGCGCTGCGCTCAGGACTTCTTGGAAGAAGCCCTCAACTGAAGAATGCCCAATAATGCCCATCCTCTAATCATCGGCCACTTGCCGGGCATTTCAACAAATCTGTTTTTTCCGCGCGCCTCCAAGGGGCGAAAGCGGCCCCGCTCTGCTCCCGGCGGTGTGAGTTGCGTTCTGACACCCGCCTACCTCGGCGCGGCAAGGCTTGCGCGATCCTCAGATTGTTTTCGTGCAATTAGGCCTTGCCAGTGTCGGGTCTGGACTTACTATGCCGCCCAGTTAGCACTCACCATCCGAGAGTGCTAACAAACTGCGCGGCCCCCCCGGGGCGGGGCAGCAGCAACCCTTCGAATTCCAACAACACACACACACATCGACCCAAGAGGATACGCCATGAAACTCCGACCACTTCAAGACCGACTCGTCGTTCGCCGCATCGACGGCGAAACCACCACCAAGGGTGGAATCATCATTCCTGACTCCGCCAAAGAGCGCCCTCTGGAGGGCGAGGTCATCGCTGTCGGTTCCGGCAAGCGCCTCGAAGACGGCAGCACCGTTGCATGCGACGTCAAAGCCGGCGATCGCGTTCTCTTCGGCAAGTACTCGGGCACCGAAGTCCAGGTTGGTGGCGTCGACCACCTCATCCTCCGCGAGGATGAAGTCCTCGGAGTTATCTCCTAATCCCTGCTCCACGCACACCAAGGACAAGAATCATGTCAGGTAAAGAAATCAAATTCGGCGAGAACGCTCGCGCCAACATCATGGAGGGTGTCAACACCCTCGCCAACGCCGTTAAAGTGACCCTCGGGCCACGCGGCCGCAACGTCGTCATCGAGAAGAGCTGGGGCTCGCCAACGGTCACCAAGGACGGCGTAACCGTCGCCAAAGAGATCGAGCTCGAGAACAAGTTCGAGAACATGGGCGCCCAGATGGTCAAAGAGGTCGCCTCCAAGACCTCCGACAGCGCCGGCGATGGCACCACCACCGCCACCGTGCTCGCGCAGTCGATCTACCGCGAGGGCTCCAAGCTCGTCGCCGCCGGTCACAACCCAATGGAGATCAAGCGCGGCATCGACGCTGCGGTCATCGCCATCGTCAAAGAGATTGCCAAGATCTCTACGCCTACCAAAGGCCACAGCGACATCGCCCAAGTCGGCACCATCTCCGCCAACGGCGACTCCGACATCGGCAAGATGATCGCTGACGCCATGGAGAAGGTCGGCAAAGAGGGT
>JAHEAK010000213.1 GCA_024642805.1 Kofleriaceae bacterium
GAGGTTCTCGGTCTGGTTGATGTAGATGGCGATGGGGGCAGCATCGCCGCTGACCACGACTCGCGGTGCCAGCTCGTCGATAGCCTCGAGCCAGAAGCTAGCCACGTTCACACCCGCGAGCTCTGCATGAAGCTCCTGTGTGCTCAGCTCGCCGGCCATGAATCGGTAGTAGATGTTGTAGACCACGAAGTCGGCCTCGGAGTCGTCGCCCATGAGGACCTCGGGCGTGGAGGCGGGTAGCTGGGTGCGCAGGGTGAGCAGCCAAAACATCTTGAAGCCAATTTGTTCCTTGAGGGCGGGAACCAGATCACGGAAGGAGAGGCTTAGGAGATTGCTTGCGGTGATGTCCTTGAAGGGTTTGAGCACCACGCCGTCCTGGTCGACGCCATCGAGGAACATCTTGCTCTCAAGGGTGCGCTTGAAGAACTTCGGGCTGCCGCTGAGAAAGGTCAGGGGCATGGCGTCGTCTCCGCGCAGTGCCTGGTAGAGGCTGGCCATGCCGGGCAGGCTGACTTTGTCGGCGGCATGCTCTCGGAGCAGCGAGAGCATGGCACCCAGGCTCTGAAAGTTGGTTTGCAAGTAGGTCAGGTCGACATCGGAACGCACGACGGGCGTCTGACGATCGCTGGCGAGCAGCGTGGCCAGAGAGCTGCCAACCATATGACCGTCGACCGAAACCTCAACGGAATAGCGGCCGGGCGCGAGCTGGAGATTGGCGACGGCGAATTGGGCGTCGAGATAGCCTTCGTCGTCACTGCGAATCGTTCCGAGTTCATGGGTCGCGCCGTTGCCATGCAGACTGACCTCGACATCGCGATTCTTGAGTTCGTCCTGCGTCACCTGGTCCAAGGGCGTGGTGCGCAGGTCGCCAATGTCGTCTGGGTCTTCTTCCACCAAACGACCTCGCAGCGTGACTGACTCGACGCTCGAGGTCGAGTTGTAGAGATCGGCGTAGGGCTCATCGAAGAGGCCGAAGAAATCGCCGCTGTCGTCGCTCATGCCCTGGTATGGCTGCTCCGTCGTGGTGCAGGCGCCGGCCAGGCTCAGCGCAGACAAGGCGGCCAGGAGTGCGATTCGTGGGCTCATTGGGTGCGTGAGTGAGCAAGGAGCGAGCCAGGAGGTTGCCTAGTAATAGTAGGTGCTTAGCACCGGTTTCTCCGGTCAGCCCGACAGCCACTCTGGACAGTCCCCTGGCCGCTGCGCCCCCGGCCACAGCTGCAGAGCTCCGCGTCCGGATTTGCCAGGCACAGCCTCTCTCGCACCATGCGACGGCTCTCCTGGCGCTGCGAATTCCGGGGGCGAGCGTTGGCGGGCTTTCGGGGGTGGATCTATGGTGCCTCTTCGAGCTGAACACGGCACCCCAAACAAAGGAACGAACCATGGGACTTCGAATCAACGATACCGCACCCGACTTCACAGCTGACTCCACCGCCGGCAAGCTCAGCTTGCACGAGTGGATGGGCACGAGCTACGCGATTCTCTTCTCACATCCGAGGGACTTCACCCCGGTCTGCACGACTGAGTTTGGAGCAGTGGCAAAGCTCGCACCCGAGTTTTCCAAACGAAACACCAAGGTCATGGGCGTGTCCGTCGACAGCGTCGACGATCACCAAAAGTGGAAGCGCGACATCGAGGCCTTCGCGGGCGCGCCAGCCAACTTTCCCATCATCGACGACACCTCGCTGCACGTGGCCAAGCTCTATGACATGTTGCCAGCCGACGCCTATCTGCCAGATGGCCGCACGCCGGCCGACAGCGCCACCGTGCGCACGGTGTTCATCATTGGTCCCGACAAGAAGATCCGTCTGACCATGACCTACCCCATGTCAGTCGGCCGAAACTTCGCAGAGATCATGCGAGCGCTCGACGCCGTGCAAGCAACCGATGGAGTGCCACTGGCGACGCCAGCCAACTGGACACCGGGACAAGACGTCATCGTCGGGCTCAGCCTCAATGACGAGCAGGCGAAAGCAAAATTCGGTTCGCTCGAGATCAAGCTGCCCTACCTGCGTTTCGCCAAGGCGCCGAAGTAGTACAGCGTCGGCTGCCAACCCCGTCGCGAGTCGGGAGATGCACAAAGGCGGCTTGCCATTCGCTGGCAGCCGCCTTTGTTCTGCGTCGGAGTAGCTGTTCGTGACGGCTCCTGGCCGTCCTCATCGCCGCGCTAGCGCCTGTCTAGAACAGCGATTCCAGGCCTTGGGCAATGTACGCTTCGAAGCCCTCGCTCTGATCGGATTGCAGAGGAAAGCGCGCCCAGAGCAGCTGCTGGGCCGTGTTGCGATCGCCTTGCTCGGCGCAGATGTCGCAGCACTTGTCGTAATACCAGTCGAGCGCGTCGAAGTCGTTGGCGTCCTCGGGTAGGCGATCCTGCAAGTAGTTGGTGATTTCGCCCGCGCGCCCGGCTCTGGCCATTTCCAGGACGGTCCCGATGATCTCTTGCTTCCTCTCCTCGATGGTCAAGCCATCGCCGGTACCGTACATGCCCTGGTATTTGGCAGAGTACTTGGTGAAGAGCTCGTGGTACTTGCTGGCCTCCTGTTGCATCTTCTTGCTCCAGTAGGTTCCGCAGTTGGACCAGTCCAGGGCATTCATGCCAAACGAAGCCAGCACGGCGTTGGCGTCTTCGCCTCGCTGGGCTCCGGCGCTCTGTGCCTCCATGATTTGTACGTACTGTTCAAAGGGAACCGGCTCGGCGCCCACGTCGCCGCCAACGCCCTGCGCGGCTGCTTGTGCCGCCTGCTGACCAAATTGACCCGCGCCGCCACTGGCAAAGGCATTGCCGTAGACCGTCACGACCGTCATGGTCGTGTCGGTGCTCATGCGGGCCATCCACTCGGCGCTAACGCGTTCCCAACGAGGGGCATCGATACCTGCCGAAGCAAGCAAGGCGTTGAGGTCGGCGCCGCCGGCCAGCTGCGCCTGCAGCTGTGCCCACTGTTCCACGCTGACACCTTCGACTGGTTCGAGCTGACCACCTGCCCCAGACATGGCGCCCGCCTTGTCTGCCATGATCCGCTCACGGGCGATTCCGCTCATGCGAAACATGCAATCGGTAAAGTTCTCACCGGTCTGGCTGGCCCAATACGAGACCATCATGTTTCTGTAGGCCTCAAAGTCGCCGCCACCGCGGAAACCGTATTCTTGGATGAGTAGTACTTCTTCCGGATCCAGTGGCTCACCATCGTGGTCCTCGATGGTCTGCAGCCCTTGCTCATCGTCGATGTGCATTTGGCGATCGCGAAGCTTCTCGTACTTGTAGAACCAATCGTCGATGGAAAGGCCGTCCCAGCCATAGGGCATGGCGTAGGTATCGCCGTTCCATTGAAAAGGCGTCCACTGCATGTTCTCGGTAGCTGGCGTGGAGCTTCGAAAGCTCAGACCGCTGGCCGGTGCCTGTGATTCGCTTGCGGGGTCTGAGCCCATGTGCTGCTCGGCTTGCGCGTGTGGCGCGTGTGGCGCGTGTGGCGCGTGTGGCGCCTGTTGGTGAGCCTGCTGTGCGACGACCTGGCCAATCGCACCCTGAGCTTTCTGCTTCATCTTGTCGAACAATCCCATTGTCTTCCCTTTGGTATCGGTTCCCTCTCAAGAAGGATCGCAGACCTACGCCGCTCTTCCCAGAGCTTGGCTAGCTTATCGTCCAGCCCGAGCTCTTTCGGCGCCCGAAACAGGCAAGGGCGCGCTTCTGGAAGCGCGCCCCGGCTGCTCGACTCGATTCGCTCCGGCGATCTTAGTTGTTGAGCGCGCCTTCCTGAATCCAGCCCAGGATGAGCAGGTAGTCGGGATCGGTATTGCTCAGGAAGGTCACGTTGGGATGTTCATCGGGTGGATCCTCTTTGCTAGGCATGGTGAGCACCAAGCTGTTCGCCGGATTCTCCAGATCGACTCGGACCGTGCCGTGGTTCGCAGAGATTTCTTCCACGAGCTCCTTGTACATCTTCTGCGACTCGCCGTTGAAGTGCACACCACCGAGGTCTTTGCCGATGCCAGCACCGGAATGGCACAGGACGCAGCCACGGGCCTCGAAGATGGGCGAGACGTCCTGGCTGAACGAGACATTGGTAGGCACGACGATCGCGCCATCGCTCACGACGATTTCAGCGAGCGTTGCCGCACGCGCCGCCACGGGCGAGTCGGCCATGCTGAGACTGACGCCCGCGTCCTCGGCGGCCACCAGATTCACCAGGCCAGGTACGACCTGAAACACCACGACGTAGCCTGAGGCGCTGCTCTCGGTGAGAGCGGCATCAGGCTGACGATCGGCATCGAGAAAGAAGGGACCCTCCATGCCTATCTCGAGAGCAAAGGCCGAGCTCTTCACGCCCGCAAGCGCGGCGCCCTGGTCATCGACCAGCTTGGCGACAACCAAACTGGTACCGGCCGCTGCGGTGACTCCGAAGGTCGCGTAGAGACTGTCGACGAAGTCCTCGCTGAGTGCGGCAAACTCGAGTCCCGTCTGGTTGGATTCTGCGGTCTCGACGATGACGCTATAGGTGCTGCGGTAATCGGGTGGGCTGCCCGCCAAGAGATGGAAGTTCGAGTAGGGGGGAATGCCTTCGATTTGGAAGCTTGCACCGGTCACGGAGATCGTCGGTGGTGGACTGAGACCATCGGTGCTAACCGTTGCGCTGCCTGCGAGAGCTTCACCAGTAGAGAAGTCGACGACGGTGCCAGTGATGCTGAGTGTTGCGACCTCGCCATCGCCGTCGCCGCCGCCCGGCACGTCGCCACTATCACCACCACACGCCGCTGCCGCGAGAACTGAAGCCAGAGCGAATGCCCAAGTCTGTGTTTGCATACTCCTGATCATCGCAAGAGCAGTGCCAGGCGTCGCGCAAAGCTTTCCAGTGACTTGCTTGCAGTGACGATTATCTGCTCCGCAACGAGCCTTGGCAGCCCGTCAGGAGATCGCGATCGACGAACCCACATCCACTCCAGGCCTGGCCTCGCGGACTTGCAAAGAGGGCTTTGCACTCGGCGCTCGGCTGCCTGTACAAAGTGCGCGACACCCCCGACAAGGATGCACATTTCTTTTTTGCGTTTTGATTACAGTTGCTTACTGGGACGGGCGGCCCCTCATGCCGGGGCTTTCCACCACAGCCATGCACTCGCTTCCGCGCGCGGAGGCGGTGCACGAGGGGGCTCCGATGAGCCCCCATTGGCGAGCGAGCCTAGGCCTTCTTGCGACGACGTCGGAGCGCCAGGCCAACGAGGCCGAAGAGGACGAAGCTTCCGGCGCCCGGTGTCGAAGACGAGTTGCCCGTCGTACACGTGCAGCCGCCACCGCCGCCAGCGGCGACGAAATCGCCCTCCGGTGCCACCTCATCGACTTCGACGCACTGCCCCGTGCCTTCGAAGCTAATCTCGCAAACCAGTGGCTCGGGACAGTCGATCTCGAGACAAGGATCGTTGATGCACTGACCATCGGCGGGGTTACATGCGGTGCCTTGCGGACAGAATCGATCGGCGCAGCGATCGACCACGCACTCGCCGGTGATCGGGTTGCAGATGCGACTTCCACAGTCGACGTCCGCACACAGATCCTCGCTACAGGTGCCCTCGAGACAGACCTCGTCGGCTGCGCAGGCAGGTTGGCAGGTAAGGTCCACACAGTCGCCCAGGCGGCAGAACTGCCCATCCTGACACTCGGTGAAGAAGCACAAGTCAGTGACGCACTCGCCAATGCCGGGATTGTCGCCAATGACACAGTTCTCACCTTCGGCGCATCCAAAGCCTTGATCGAAGCAGTCGTAACAGCCACCAAGGAGACACTCGGTGCCGGTTGGACAGTTGGTCGTGTCACAGGGGTCGAAGCACTCGCCTGCGTTGGAGTCGCACAGCTCGGTATCGGCGCACACCAGGGTCACGCATGGATCGGAGGTGCAGTAGTCGCCAACGCCGGGGATGCTCTTACAGAAGAAGTCCAATGGACAAGGGAACTCGCCATTGCCACAGGGTCCGACACACTCACCCTCGAAGCAGATGTCGCTTGCGATAGGACAGGTGGCCGCTTCGTCGATTTCACCGTCACAATCATCGTCGGCGCCATTGCAGGTCTCTTCGACCGCCGGTCCGACCCCGCCCGAACAGACCACGCCGCCGGCTGCGCAGATGGTGGCACCGAAGGCGCAGCTACCTTCACAGAGGCCCGTTCCCAGATCGCAACCCGTCGAGAAGGGATAGCACTGCTCGCCAACGCCCAGCAGAGGCTGACCAGCGGTGTCTTCATCGATAGCGTTGTCGCAGTCGTCGTCGAGGCCGTTGCAGGTCTCGTTACTGCCACCCACGACACCGTCGCACACCGCGGTGCCGTTCTGACAGATGATCGTGCCAGCCGAGCAGGCCGTACCAGTGCCACCACAGGAGTTGCCAATCGGGGCTGGCAGGGGCGAGCCAACCGGGTTCTCGTCGACCAATCCGTCGCAGTCGTCGTCGACTCCGTTGCAGACTTCGCTGCCGGGAGGAACCGGGAAGGCTGTGCAGCGCACGAAGTCGCCATCGCCCTCGGTGTCATTGGGATCGCAGATGACGGTGCCGTTGACAAGACACTGGCCGAGCTGACCATTGGTGCAAAGGTCGCCGACGGGGAATCCGTTGTCGTCGATTCCGTCGCAGTCGTCGTCGAGGCCGTTGCAGAGCTCAGGCACCGGTCCGATGTCATTGATACACAGGTCCGGGCCAAAGGGCGAACCTTGCACACAGCTGCGCAGGCCGGTCTGACACAGGCCCACACAATTTCCCGTGGCCAGGTCGCAACCGGGGTCGACGGTGTTGATGTTGTCGTCGGGGTCGTAGCAGGCAACCGTCACCTCATCGACCACGGTATCGCAGTCGTTGTCGAGACCATCACAGTCGAGGTTGATGTCGTCCTCTAGCTGCGGGTCGGTGACGCCCTGACACTCGAAATTGCCAGCCGTGCACGCCAACGTACCGGAGGTGCAGATGCCGACGTCGAAGCCACAGACCTCGCCAACGCCGGGAAGAGGGTCGTCGACCGTGTCTTCATCGGTTGCGCTGTCGCAGTCGTCGTCGATGCCATTGCAGATCTCGAGAGTCGGGATGCACACACAGGGAGCGGGAAAGCCCTCGTCGATGAGAAGGTCGCAATCGTTGTCGAGGCCATCGCAGGTCTCGATACCGGGAGCGATGGTGGCGGCGTCACACTCGACGCCAAGCTCGTCCGCGGCACACACGACGGTGCCCTCGCGAAAACACACCGATGGCTGGCCGTTGTCGCAGACGTTGCCGAGGGTCGGGAAGTCCTCGTCGACACCGACGTCGCCAGGTCCACAGACGATGGAGTCGCCGTTGGTATCACCGGGACAGTCGCAGTCGTCATCGAGTCCGTTGCAGCGCTCCAACAGAATCGCGTCGGAGACGATATCGGCCATGGCCTGTGAGAGAGTGGCGGCATCGTCGACGACGATCGCGCTACCGGTGCCGCCGGCGGCCGCGATGGCGTCGAGGTCATCAATGATGACCTGGTCGCTGGTCGCAAAGCCGATGACGTAGACGGTGAAGCCGTCTGCCAAGAGATCCGCCGCGCGACTGACCGGGTCGCCGTCACAGGTCTCGCCACCGTCGGTGACGAGGACGACGGAGTAGGGTCGACATGCGCCCGCTGGATCGATGGCCGCGGTGTTGGTCAGGTAGTCATTCGCGGACGAAAGCGCGCCACCGATAGGGGTGGTGCCAGAACCGCGCAACTCGTGATCCATGCCGGCGGGCACAAGCTCTGGGTCTATGCCGACGTAGTTCGATTCGCCATCGATCCAGGCCAGGATCTCTTCTTGGTTCTCTCCAGAGAAATTGACCAGCAGCTGGCCCTCATTGAAGCCGCCAGAACAGGGGGCCTCGCCGCCGCCTTGCCAACCACCACTCTGTCGCGCTGCGGCAGCCGTGGGGCACTGGAAGTCCTCGTCTCGCTGGGCAAAGCGCATCAGGGCGTACTCGACCTCGCCGAAACCGGCGATGACGTTGGTGATGCCCGATTTCACTTTGGCCATTCGGCTGTCGTCGGGCAGACCGTTGGCATCGGTGTCGCTGTCACAGACCGCCGTGCTGACATCGAGGCCAGGGCATTCGGTGGAGCCGTCGCCGCCTGTGAAGGTCGAATCGCAGGTGTTGAAGTTCATCGAGCCCGAGGTGAACTTCAA
>JAHEAK010000858.1 GCA_024642805.1 Kofleriaceae bacterium
CACTGCCTGGCGCGATCAGCTTGCTCACGCCGGGAAGGATGAGCTGATTGTCGACGTTGACGATGGTGCTGTACGAGGTGGTCTCTTGCACGGTGGCGATGCTGCCGACCTCGAGACGCAGATTGAGCGCCGCCAGGTCCATGACATCGGAGAGGCTGTGATGGCAGCCGCCACAGTTGCCATGAAAATACCCGAGGGTGGCTTGTTCGACGCCTGTACCAGGCACTGGGTAATAGGGTGAGGTGCCGCTTGGATTGACGCTCAAGCGCGCGTCGGCGATGAGGGTGTCGAGATTGACGCCGGCATTCTGATGGGCCAGCTGAATGGCCGAGAAGCCGAGCACGAAGTCAGGCTGGCGACCATGGCACTTGCGACAGTCGCGATCCTCGGGAATGTCGAAGGTGGTGCCGAGAGCATTGTTGACGCCCGCGGGAACCGGCAGCGCCTCGCTCTGCGCGGCATCCCACGCAAAGGACACATAGTACCAATCGTCTGAGCTCGGCCCCATCTTCCACATGAAGCGGGTCTCGATGATGGTGTCGCCATCACGGAACTCTTTCCACAGCTTGGTGCCCTCGGGGTAGACCCAGAAGTCCATGTTGCTGGTATCGATCTGGGTGCCCGCAGGCAGGAAGACCCAGCGTCGCTTGACGGCGCCATCGCTCCACAGTGGATAGGCCGGCGCGTACTCCTGCACATCGCTTGCGATGGTGCGGTTGGCAAAATCCGAGTAGAGACCGGTCTCGGCAAGGGTGGCTGGGAAGATGCTCGCGTCCGCTTCGGGCTCAGCATCCGGCGCTGCATCGGCTATCTCTGCCACCATTCCGTCGAAGCTGGTGCTGGCATCGACGGCACTGCTATCCGAGCTGCCACAGGCGCTGGCAAAAAGAGCAGCGAAGGCGCAACCGAGAGCTAAGCGAATCATGGCGCCACTATAGCAAGTCCGACGCCCCACTACTGTGGCAAAAGCTTCGCCAGATCGCCGTCTACGACCGCTTGTAGGGCCTGCTCGATGGTTTTTCGGGCGTCCTCCAAGCTGCCTTCCAGGGTGCAGCCAGCAGCCCCGGCGTGACCGCCACCGCCCAGTGCGAAACAGATTTTGCCTGCGTCGAAGCGAGCACCGCGCGAGCGCATCGACACCCGAATGCCGCCGTACTTCGAAGGGCTGATGAGCACCCCGCACTCGACGCCGCGCAAGGAGCGCGCGTAGTTGATGAGGCCCTCGGTGTCCTCCCAGGCCGCGCCGCATTCCTTGAGCAGCTGAGGCGTGATGGTGATGAAGGCCGCCTTGCCCGAAACGGCGACCTGCATGTCGCCGAGCACTTTGGAGAGCAGCTGATAGCGACCGGGGCTGCTGTCGAAGGACATGCGCTCGCCCATCTCTGCTGGATCGATACCGGCTTCGTCGACCAGGCGTGCAGCCAGGCGCAAGACCTGGCCATTGGTGTTGGCGTATCGAAAGCCGCCGGTGTCAGAAACGATCGAAACGTAGAGACCGGCGGCGGCCTCCTTGCTCAGCGGCCACTCGAGGAGCTCGGCGATGTGCGCGACCATGACACCGACGGCCGCCACCTCAGGCAGCGAGACGAAGAGGTCTCCAAAGGGCCGCCCGCTGCCGTGATGATCGAGGGCAATCACCTCGCCGGTGACTTCCTTGGCTGGAAACTTTTCGCCGAGCAATTTGGGATCGCCACAGTCGACGACGACGGTCAGATCGAAGCTGGCGTTCTTCTTTAGCTGCTGTACGAAGGAGCGCGCGTGCGGCAACCACTTGAGGTAGCGAGGCACGAGATCCGGGTTGTACAGCACGACCTGCTTGCGCTGCTCCTTGAGCAAGGCCGCAAGCGCAACCATCGAGCCCACGGAGTCGCCGTCGGGCCCACGATGGCAGGTAAGGAGGATCTTGTTGGCGGCCGCAAGCTTGTCGGCGACGACCTGAAGCTCCTCAGTCATTCTCGCCTTCCCCGTCATCGGAGCTGTCGTCCGCATCGCGCGAGCTCGGCGAGCCAGCACTGCTGGCCTCTTGCGTTGGTGGCACTCGGCGCAGCTCGTCGTCGCGGATGATTTCGCTCAGGCGCATTCCAAACTCGCCGCTCTGGTCGTAGGCAAAGCGAAGCTCGGGGTTGCGCTGCAGTCGCAGCTCGCGACCGAGTGGCCCGCGCAAGCGACTGGCAGCACGGCTCAGGATGCCGACGGCTTCCTCACCAGCGGCTTCATCGCCACCATAGAAGGCAACG
>JAHEAK010000859.1 GCA_024642805.1 Kofleriaceae bacterium
CCGGCCCTCGGCGATGAAGGCGGCGGCGTTGTACAGACGGGTGTGGCCCTTCACCTCGCCCTTGTCGACGAAGCCGACCAAGGCGGGCAGTGGACAGCGGGTGGCAAAGGCGTGCAGGGCGGCGATCTGCGCGTCGACGAACTCAGCGCGATCGAGGTAGTCACGCGGTGGGTAGGCCGAGATGGCCAATTCGCAGGTGATGGCCAGGTCAGCGCCCTGCGCCTGCGCGCTCGTCATGGCCTCGAGCAAGCGCTCGACGTTGGCGCCCAAATCACCGACCACGGGGCTTTCCTGAACCAGCGCAACCTTCATAGGCCGGAAGCTAGCACGCGCTAATTGGAGACTGAAGGCTGGTAGGTCGTGTTGCCCGGGGTGCTCACGTAGACCTCGTAGGGCTCGGTCTTCAGGCTGGCGGGGATTTCGATTTGCGCCTCGACCAGGCCCTGCTCGTTGCTGACCCCGCGCCCGACCAGGATGGCGTCGTTGCCGTCGTTGCCCGCGGGGGCCAGGAAAACGTCGATTCGCAGGCCCTCGATACCCTCACTGTGATCATTGACGACGACGCCTGTCACCATGGCGGACTCGCCGCGATAGCCGTCCGCAGCCGCGCTGACCACGCGAACCCAGGTGGCCAATCGGCCGGCCAGCTCCTCGTCGGGAATCGTTGGCAAACCTTTGCCGGGGCCCGTGAGCGGCCCGTCATCGTCGCTCGGCTCACCGGAATCGTCGCCAAAGAAGGAGCCGTTGCCTTCACCATCGCCCCTGGCGCCGCCATAGGGCTGCTGGCGATCGGCGATTTGCTCTTTGCGCAGTCCTTTCACGTCACCTTCGAGGCGGGTGTAGTTCTCTTCATAGGTCTCGGGCTTGGAAAATGGATCCTCGCCACGCGGACGGTACATCGATTTGTCAGTGGCGTTTTCGACGTTGAGTGTCGAGGCCGCGCCGCCCAGATCGATGCGCATCCAGTCGGCGCCCGGCAGCCAGACCTCTACGAAGGCATGAGCCTCATTGGTCACGTAGCGGGTGGGCAGGCCCAGGGTGTTGGCAGTGACCATGAAGGCAAAGGAGCGGTGGCGACAGACGCCAGCCTGGCTCTTGAAGAGGTCCCAGTAGATGTCGCCGGTATTGGGCGGCGGGGATTTCGCGTCGAAGGAGCGAAAGTAGTACACCAGCTTGTCGAGGGCTTCATCGGCGTACATCTTGTCGTGCAAGCGCAGCTCGTCGAGGGCGCGGGTGGCGACGTTGCGCACCGAGGCGGGCACCGCTTGCAAGTGATCCTTTGGGATGTCGCGAATGCGGACCCGCTCGGGTGGATGCGGGGCGAAGTAATAGGGCGAGGCTTCGACCAGAAAGACGACTCGATAGGTGTTGGTGGCTCCGGTCTCATCCGTGCGCAGGTAGTAGTTGTCGGCGGCGTCCTTCGAGAAGACTAGATCGACAGCTGGCGTGCTCTCGTAGGACAGGATGCGCATTTCCGGGGCGACTGAAGGGATGGGCACATCCAGCCCGGTTTTGAGATCGACGAGAATCGAACCCCAGAATAAGTCGTAGTTGGGGCGAGGCTTTCCACCGACCCGCACATCGGCAAGGGTGCGCGAGCTAGTGACGAGAGTGTAGTCCTCGGCCACGGTGTCCAGCGCGCTCATGCGCTTAAAGGGCACGATGGAGGGATTGAAGGCTTCGATGTAGCGCAGCTGATTGTCTGCAGCTGTGAAGTAGTCGGGTTTGGCCTGGGTTTGTCGATCGGCGCCAAAGCCGCCCCGCCCGAGCACGGGTTCACCGCTTTTGGCGGGGGCTTCCGAGGAAGGCTCGGCAAGCAGCTTGTCCTGCGAGGCGATCGCCGTCGGGTTTTGCCTTGCTTGTGGATCGGGGCCGATGATGGGGACGCCCTCTTCGAGACGCTTGGCAGTGCGAGCTGCCTGTGCACCGGGGGCCACGATGTCTTCATGAAGCTTGTGGGGTGTGCGCGCACTCTGCGCTCCTGCCAGCGCAAGACCGCCGCAGGCAATGGCGGCGATGGCCAACAGGGAGGTCACGCGTTTGGTGCTGCCCTTCGAGACCATGGCGCAAATTGTAGCGCCATTCCCCGTGCGAGCCAGGCAAAGCTAGCGCTACCATTGCAATCAGGTTGCAAGCGACCGCCAGTGGAGCGGTCCGACGATTGTGCATGGGGACATCAAGGCATCGGCGGAGGCGTTAAGCTGCAGTCGGCGACACTCACACGCGCCTTTGCCCCG
>JAHEAK010000860.1 GCA_024642805.1 Kofleriaceae bacterium
TGCGCGAGTTGAGCGCCAGCCCCTTGCCACCCGAAGAAGTGCTCGCCCAGCTGCAGGCCGATGTGCTTGGCGGTCTCAAGGGTCGCTACCTGGCCAGCAGCATGGTGCCCGTCGGCGAGACCCTGGTCGCAGAACTCGACGAGAGCGCGGATGAGTCGCTCTCGTGGCGAGCGGATCAATTACCAGGTCAGTTCTCCGAGGGCGTCAACGCCAGCCTCGAGCGACTCAGTGAGTCTGGGCTGGGCGGCAAGCTCTACGCGTCGATGCTCGTGCTCAGCGGCGTGCTCGCCGTCGACTATCGATCGCAGCTGGATATTGGTGCTCCCAGCGGCATCTCCCGCGAAGAGGCTGCTAACCAGATCATCACACGCTACAAACGTGCCGCCGGCTTGCTCGGCTTGGGATCGGGCGCGCTCTCCCTGGTACCCATCTTCGGCACTGTGTTGGCGATTCCGGCCGACGCCTTTGCCAGCTTTGCTCTCAACGCCCGCATGACCTTCGAGATAGGTGGCATCTATGGCTGGAACATCAACGAGGGTAACGAGCTGTTCACGATGACGATGTTCATGTTCTCCGACGGCGAGATGGAGCAGATGAGCACGACCCTTGGCGAGAGCGTGACCCTTCCCAACTTCATTCGCGCCATGGGCCGCCAGATCGGACTCACCGTGTCGGCGCCCCTCGCCGTGCGCCTCAGCAGCAGCGCCATCGTTTACCTGGTGCGCGGGATGGCCTATCTCGGAGAGAAGCTCGCCATCGCCACCACTGCCCGCAGTGCCTTTCGCGGCGCGCTCAGCACGGTGCTGGGCTGGGCCACTGCAGGACTTGCCGTGGTGGGCACGGCCGTCGCCCACTACTACGTGGCCGACAAGCTGGGCGAGCACGTGAAATTCTTGTCGAAGCATTGGCTGGTCGATCTGCCGCAAGAGTCTGCCGAGTATCTGAAGGAGCGAGGAGATCGCGACTGCTTCTTCGCCGCCCTGGCCAGCGTCGCGCAGAGCGATGGCGAGGTCTCTGCGGCCGAGCAGACCCTCTATGAGAGCTTCCTCGGCAAGAGCTACTACGCCGGTCAGTCGCGCTGGTATCAGCTCGACTCGGCCGAGCGCATTGCCCACGCCCAACGGCTGGCAAGTGCAGGGCAGTCCAGCGCTTGCCTGGCTTCGGCCTTCGCCGACGAGGTCAAGTTTCGTCGCCTCAGTGTGATTAGCCACCTCTTCTCGATGCTCGCCATCGATGGCCAAGATCTGGATGAGGAGTTGGCGGCCTATCGCGCAGCGTCCAGTGGCCTTCTAGCCAAGAGCTCGTGGAACGACACGGCCATCGAGCCTTACATGCTGAACTTCGTCGAGACCGTGATTTCTCGCAGTGTCGATGCCAGCGCCATCGAGGTGCCGGAGGAGTTCCTCGAGGCCAGAGATACTCTGGTCACCGAAGACCTACTCGAGTTCCTCAACGAGATTCCCGAGGAGGTGCACGCCGACTTCCTGTGTGGCTTCGCTGCGGCTTGCTGATTCGACGAGCCATGCGCTCATCGCCTCTTCGGCGCGCTACCCAGGGCTCCCGGCTCGCTCAGCCGGCCGCACGCTTGCCAGCAGCTTTGCCGGCAAAGAGGGCCAGTTGACGAACCTCCTCCTCGGTAGAGCGTTGGTTCTTCTCCGTCCTGGCGACTCGCGGGGCGGCCTCGCTGCGTTGCCAGGCGCCACCAAAGCTCAGTTGGGCACTCGGCTTCCTGGCCGTTGCGGGCCGAGCGCTGGCGCGATCATCCTGCACCGTCCTGCCTCCATAGCTGCGACTCTTCTTGCGCTCCTCGGCGATATACTCCTCGACGCTCGGTCCACGCGCGCTGCCCTCCAGGCGCAGGGACTCGGTGTGCAGGCGCTTTAGAGCCGCCAGGCGATCGCCTTGATCGAGAGGTGCCTTTTCGATGGCAGTTCGCAAGAGCGAGATGCTGTGATCGAAGACCGTCAAGGGCACGGGGAAGGGGTGGCCATCCTTGCCGCCGTGGGCCAGGGAAAATCGCGCCGGGTCTTGAAAGCGCGAGGGCTGGCCGTGAATGACCTCGGCGACGAGGGCCAGGGCCTCCAGGGTGCGCGCGCCCACGCCCGGGGTGAGTAAGAGTTCTTCGAAGTCGATGGGGCCGCGCTTGGCGGCGGCGGCCAGGGTGCCGTGCAAGCGCTTGGGGATGATGTCCTCTTCGCGCACATCGTGATGGGCGGGCATGATGAGGCGCGGC
>JAHEAK010000861.1 GCA_024642805.1 Kofleriaceae bacterium
CCTACTTCGTAAATACGGCCTCGCACATGCCGACACACGAGCCTAGAGGTCAAAGCAATTGATGTCGCATTTGGTGCCGATTGGAGACCAAGGCTGGTCTCTGTGGAAGTGGTTCTGGTTGCGAGGAGCGGGTTTCGCCAGCTCCTACGCTCTCAACCTCGGCTCGTCAGAGCTCGAGAGCGCGTTGCACGAACTCGATGATGCCAACACAGACTTACAGGCCAGCATCATGCAGGCGCTGCAAACCTGCGAGTCGGCGCAAGTCGAGGACGAGAAATGTGCCAAGCAAATCGGCTACGCGCGCAACGATCTCAAGCGCGATGGACTCGTCAAACACCGGGTCGGCTTTGCCCCTGTTGATAGCAGCCTCGATGCAGTGGCGGCGGCCGCAAACAGGCGCACGCAAGCGAGTGAAGGGATTGCCACGATCCTCGCAAGCGACGAGCTGCGTGCATCACGACACCTGATTCGCTATTGCAACGATCCTCTCTTTCTCGAAGCACTTCTCTGGCAGAACCGAAGTGCCTATGAGAACTCGGCTCAGGGATTGGCAACCATCGACCCGGAGATCAACAACGCGCGCTCTAGAGAGCGCAAGAGATTGGTCGCACGTTACATTCAGCGCTACGCCCTCAAGAATGACACCATCGGATTCTTCGGACCCGTGGGCTGGTCCCAGTTCGACGTTGCCAAGACCGAGGTAGAGCTCGTCAAGGGCCCTCTGATCAGCAAGCGGGACACTTTCTTCGAGGACTGGGTCATCTCCGCTCTTGCAGAGAAACTCTCGTTTAGCGAGCAACTCCTGCCAATCTGTTCCTTGCGAACTAAGACATTTTCGTGGATGGAAGGCTGCACGCTGCACCGCCCTCCTGCCGAGCCCCTGACCTTGAGCGAGGAGGAGGCCCTGGTGCTGCGTCTGGCACATGCCTCGGCGACCATTCAGGAACTCGGTCAGCAGGCGCTTTTGGAGTCCAAGGCCTTTGCCTCCGTCGAGCTGGTCTACGAAGTCGTCCAGAAGCTCGTCAAGAGTGGCAATGCGATCGCCTCAATTGAGATTCCCGCCGAGGTTCCCCACCCGGAGAAGCACCTGCGCGCGCTTCTCGAGTCGATGCCGAGCTGCGAGGATCGAGAGCTCGCGCTCGCAGAGCTCGGCCAGCTCGAGAGCGACCTCCTTGAGGTGGCAGGTGCCGCTGGTAGCGTGGAGCCTTTGCGTGAGGCCATCGCCAAACTCGAGTATGACTTCACCGCCATCACGGCTCGCGAGGCAAAGCGCGGCCACGGCAAAGTGTACGCTGGTCGGCAGATCTTCTTTGAGGACTGCCTGCGCGGTGGTTCACTGGTTATAGGCGCTAATGTCATCGACGAGTTGTCGTCGCCACTGAGTCTCCTCTTGCAAAGCGCTCGCTGGTTCACCTACGAGGTGTCCCGGCGCTTTCGCGACACCTTCAGCAAGCGCTATCGCCAGTGGGTGGAAAAAGAGGGCAGCAGCGACATGCCCCTAAGTGCCTTCCTGGTGGCAACCAAGGATCTCTTCGGTCACGCCAAGGGAGAGGTGGGGCGCATTACCCAGGACGTGCAAACCGAGCTTCGCAAGCGCTGGGGGCAGGTGTTCGATATCGACCTAAGCGCCAAGCGAGTCTCCATCCGCAGCGCTGATTGTCGTGCCCAGGTCGATGAACTCTTCGCCGCACCCGGGCCGGGATGGCCCGCCGCGCGCTACCAGGCTCCGGACTTGATGATCGCGGCGGCGAGCACCGAGGCCATCAATCGTGGGGAGTACCTTGCGGTCCTCGGTGAGCTTCACGCTGGCGTCAATACTTTGCTGGCCAGGGTTGCGCACTACATGCACCCCGAACGCGAGCTGGTCAGGCGGGCCCTCGAGAGCGATATCTCGTGCCAGCGCATTACGCCCGTACAGCCCACGGCAGATCGCACATCCACGGTCGTCTGGGATGAGCGCGCCTATCACGTCGAGCTCGGTGAGGCTCGATCCTGGCGTCCACGTAAACAAGTCTTCTCTGGCGGCGATTTCTACGTCGTCGAAATCGACGATCAGTTGCACGTGAAGAGCCGGAGCAAGCCGGAGGTCGACTTCGACATCATCCAGTTCATGGATCACTACTTGAGCGCGGAAGCCTCGCCACACTTTCGAGTGTTTCCCAAGGTCGCCCATATGCCTCGGGTGACTCTCGACAAACTGGTTATTTCGCGCGAGCGATGGAGCCTCAAGC